>NZ_JBQHTM010000010.1:0-76401 GCF_052065695.1 Intestinimonas sp. HCP28S3_D6 | reverse complement strand
TGTTATTTTTGTAGAAAAGGCGGCAGCAGCTTGCGCCGCTCCCGCCTTAAAATATTTTTGCTCTATTTTGCACCACAATTTAGCGTTTACACAAAATTTGGGATTGACCCCTGTCCCGTTTTGGCCGTAACTACATCGAATTTGGACAGTACACGGACTACCTGTTCCCATCCCTGGGCTGCCGGTTTATCGCTCTGAACAACGGCATTGACACGGAAAGCACCAATGGCAGCACCGATGTCATGTGCTTTTTGAACTTATTTAAGAACATAAGCTGTTTGGGAAGGGTATTCTGCTGAATCACTCTTTTTCGACAAAGCAACGCGGTTCAATCGCAAACCGTTTTCATAGAATGTTGTCAGGTATATGCCCGGACTGCGGATGCAGCCGGGTCTTTTCTTTTTCCCATTATACCACACCTACGAAGCGGTAAAAGATTTTAATGTCCTGGTGACGCTGACCGTCTATAACGGAGCGTTCCCCGATCTCGATGTGGTCAATCAGTTCCTCAACGATTTCCCGGTCAAGCTCCTGCACATCCAGATAGCGGCGGACGATGCCTGCCCATTGCCGGATATTTTCAACCTCCTGCTGGGCTTTTCGTTCCTCTGCCAGAAGTGTGTCTAAGCGGTCAGTCTTTTGTATGCGCTCCTGTTCGCTTTTCTGAATCAGAATAGCAAAGGTATCGCTATTGATCGTGCCACTGACCTTATCCTCGTAGAGTTTGACGGTCATGTGTTCCAGTTCTCCAATACGCCGCCGCAGTCGGCTGATTTCCAGTTTGGAATCTTCCTGCTTTGCGGTGCTTTCATAAAGAATCTGCTGTTTCAGCTTGTCCAGCACCTCGTTTTCATCCTGTGCCACCGCTTGACTGTGCGCCCGGATTTCATTCAGTACCAGCGTTTTCAGAGAGATTTCATAAATCCGGTGCCAGGAACAGGCGCTGTGTCCGGTGGTGGCAAAGTGTGAGCAGATATAGGAAACATACCGCTTGGATGTCCCGTTTTTTCTGCGCTGGGTCTCGCGGGTGGCTACCAGGGGATGCCCGCAATCAGCACAGACCAGTTTGCCGGTGAACAGGGCAGGCAGAGGGTCGGCACGGTTTGCTACCTGCTGTTTGACTACCCGGTTCTTTTCCTGAACCGCCTCCCACAGTTTCCGGTCAATGATTGCTTCATGGGCATCCTCGTGGCAAATCCATTCCGTTTCCGGCTTCTGTATCATGGTTTTGTCCTTGTAGGAACGGGAGCCGGTGCGGTTCTGTGTGACTATGTCGAGATAAACGGTGTCATTCAGGATGTTTTTCACCGTGGCATAGGTCCAAAGTTTGGAGTATTTGCAGATGCTTTTTTTCCGTAGTGCAGTTCCCAGTGCCAGCGGGGAGAAAGGATGTCTTTCTTGTTCAGCACCGCCGCAATCTTGCCGTAGGCCATGCCTGAATAGCGCATCCGGTAGATCTCCCGCACCACAGCGGCGGCTTCTTCATCCACCACCAGCCGGTGTTTGTCCTCATCACTCTTGCGGTATCCGTAAGGAGCATAGGCGGTCAGGTATTGGCCGCTTTTCTTTTTGGAGTACAGCACTGATTTGATTTTTCCCGACAAGTCTTTCAGATGGTAGTCGTTCATCAGACTGCGGAAGTGCAGCATATCGGTGTTGTCGCCCTCGCTGTCCAGACAGTCCAGCACAGACACGAACCGGCAGCCAAGGGACGGGAAAATCACATCCGTATAGCGGCCTACCTCTACAAAGTCACGCCCCAAACGGGACAGGTCTTTGACCAGGATCAGGTTAATCAGGCCGTGGCGGGCATCCTCCAGCATTTCCAAAAATCCGGGCCGCTGAAAATTTCCACCGCTGTACCCATCGTCCCGATAAGTCTTGACCTCCATCCAGCCATTCAGCATAACAAATCTGGAGAGGATTTCATACTGATTTTCAATGCTGGTGGATTCATCGCCGGGGATATAGTTCTTTGCCTTTGCGGAATTGGAAGCATCGTCCACACTCAGGCGGCAGTAGATGCCGACCTTATATTGCTTCTTCAAGTGGTAGCCTCCTTTCTTCCGGGATATTTTCGCTTGCGGCAATATCCCTTGCCAGCGCCGCGTCCACATTTCCAACATAGCGGTAGTAAACGCGGAGGTCACAAACCCGCTGGCCGCCCACTTTTTTGGTTTCTCCAACCTCAATGCGGTCTACCAGTTCAAAGAGAATGGATTCATCCAGCTCGGTAATCTCTGTGTACCGGCGGATAATAGCCAGCCAGCGGTTCGCATCCGTGCGGTTTTCCAGGTAGCTTTTGACCTTGCGTTCCAGTTCCGGGATTGCTTCGGACTTTTCTGCCCGTTCTGCTTCATATTTGTGCATCAGGGTTTGAAAAACGGTCTGCGGGATGGTTCCGGCGCATTTATCCTCATAGAGATTCTGCATCAGCCGTTCCAGATCGGAAAGCCGCGCCGTATATGTTTTCAGCTCCTGTTCACAGGAGGAAAGGCGGCTTTTGGCTTCTTTATCCTTTAAGCGGATAATCTGCTGGACCAGCTGTTCCGGGTCATATTCCGCAAAACGGGCCTTTTCCCGAATGTCCTCCAACACAAGCTGGCTCAGTACATTCTCATAGATGGTGTGGATGGTGCAGGCCCCCTTGCCGCTGCGGGAGTAGTTCCCACAGATAAAGGAGCTGTACCGCCCCGGCGTCCCGTCTTTATAGGTGAATCGCTCCACCTGATTTCTCATTTTGAAGCCGCAGTCCGCACAGTACACAAGACCGGTGAAGATGCTCTTATAGCCGTCAGCGGCAGAAGATTTCCGCACTTTCTTTTTGTCAATGCTGACCACGGTATCCCACAGCTCCTGCGAGATAATGGGTTCATGGGTCCCTTCCACACGAATCCATTCTTCCTCCGGTTTGCCCACGAGCTTGCGGGACTTATACGACAGCGTTCCGGTCTTTCCCTGGACCATATTGCCGATGTAAACCTCGCTGCGGACGATATTCTTCACCGTCTGGTCTGCCCATTTGTGGTTGACCCGGCGCGGATCGCTCTGTCCCTTGCGCTGGTAGTACAGCACACCGGGGGATGGGATGCCTTCCTCATTCAGCGTGACGGCGATGGCGTGAAACCCTGTTCCGGCTGCCCGCATCTCGAAGATACGGCGCACAATCGGGGCGGTGTCCTCGTCGATCACCAGATGGTGCTTATCCGCCGGATTCCGCTTATAGCCGTAGGCGGGGTAGGTTCCCATGAATTTGCCGTTTTCTGCACAGGCTTTTTTGACTGCCTTGACCTTCTTGCTGGTGTCGCGGCTATAAAATTCATTGAGGATATTTTTGAAGGGCGTGATGTCCATCTCCTGGCGGGTCAGGCTGTCCACGCCGTCCGTGATAGCCATATAGCGCACATTGTGTTTTGGGAAAAAGATTTCGATATAGCTTCCGGCTTCGATATAATTCCTGCCGAGCCTCGATAGGTCTTTCGTGATGACGCAGCCGATTTTCCCCGCCTCAATGTCAGCGATCATGCGCTGGAACGAAGGGCGGTTGAAATTGCGGCCCGTATAGCCGTCATCCACATAATACTCATACTGGAACATCCCATGCTTTTCTGCGAAGTCCCGGAGCATGATTTTCTGGTTGCTGATGCTCATGCTCTCATTGTCGCCGCCGTCATCCAGAGAGATACGGCAGTAGAGAGCGGTGATTTTTTCATAGACTTGTTTTTTCCTGCTCATAGCGTTCTCCTTCTATGAACAGGGACATGATACCATTATAGTACCATGTCCCTGTCCCTGAATCAACCTTTTTACGCAGCTTTTTCTGCCATTTCCCGCTGCTGACGCCATTCCTCGAAGTGTTCGCAGGTCTGGCGCTCAATGAGCTGCTCAAAGGCCTCCCGCATGGATTTCTCCCCGGAGAACTCCCGCACCACCACAAAACGGACTTTATTCTTCTGATTCTTACTTTTTTCCAATAAGCTACCTCCATAGAATGACAGGCCGGACAGCAGTCCCGGCAACGAAGTCCGGCAACGAACCTCTGAAAACCTGTAAACTACCGTCTGGACTGTAAATCTTACTTTGTGAATTTTCTTGAAAAATCTCGTTGCTTTCGTTGCCGGAGATAAAAATAGATATTAGAAAATGCCTTATTTACTGGCTTTTCCCGTATCCAGACAGGGAAATCCCCGGCAACGAACCCGGCAACCAGGCGGCAACCATCCCGGCAACAGACCGCCATTTTCAGGCGATCCACTCCTTCGGAAGTTCCAACTGGCGGCATTCTTCTCCGTTCAGTTCCACAAATCCATCTTCGTTGCCGGGCAGTTCGTTGCCGGAAACGTCCTGTTCCCAGCCCCTCTGCCTGCCGTACCCGGCGAACATCCTCGGATTGGAGAACGGTTTCCAGCCCGTCACCACCGTGTTCATGATCTCGTTGATATTGTGAAGCTGCCACCGCTTCGGTTCCTCATAGGCATGGCCCAGCGCCTCCTTAAAAAGCTGTTTGGAGCAGACCTGATTCCCGCTGTAATTCTCCAGAAATCCCTGTATCTGCCCGGCCTCCGTATCCTCCGGCATGAAATCCTTCTGCACCTCTACCAGCTGACGCTGGATGGGCTTGCTGAATTTCATGGAGTAGTGGCCGCTGCGGTAAATCGTCATGGCCTCCGCCCAGACCTGCAGCAGATAGGCTCTGGAGGCGTCCTCGTCCTCCAAAATGTGAACCTCCGCATTTTCCGGGTAAATCATGATGGGGAGGAACCGCCGGTTCCCAGCCCGGTCAAGAGGAAGGAAGTCCAGTGTGTTGGACGAACCGCCGAACACGCACTGACGCAGCCGGTCTTTGGGCTGGGCCTCGTAGGGTGTGCGGTAGGTTTCCTTCTGGCGGCTGATAAAGGAGCGGATTTCCTCAATGCTTTTGGCGCTGCTGGTCGCCAGCATCTCCGACATCTCAATGATCCAGTGGCCCTGCAGCTTCAAATACACCCGGTCATCGTCCAGCTTTTTCAGGTCGTCACTGAACCACTCGTCCCGGATTGCCAGCAGGCGGAAGAAGCTGGACTTGCCAGCCCCCTGTCCTCCTACCAGACAGAGCATTTCCTCGTATTTGGAGCCAGGAGAAAATACCCGCCGGATAGCCCCCAGCAGGAAGTGTTTCAGCATTTCCTCCACATAGCCGCTCTCGTCCGCTCCCAGGAAGTGATGGAGACAGGAGCGGATGCGGGGTGTCCCGTCCCAGACAAGGCCATTTAACACATCCTGTATGGGATGGTAGCAGTTCTCATTCGCCACGATGGACAGGGCTGCCGCCATTTTCTTCTCGCTGGTCAGGCCGTAGTTCTGCTCAAAATAGAGAAGCAGATACTTCACATCCGTATCCGTCAGGGCGCTGGTGTTCCTGCGCCAGCCTAAATCCCGCACAATGTCCACCCGGTCAGTTAAAAGGTTCAGCCGGATGGCGTCCCGCAGCAGCGGGTCATGGCAGAACACCGTCCGGCAGTTGCCAATGGTGTTGGCGGGCTGGCCCTTTTCCGTGACGGAGAGGCTTTCCCGCACCTCAGGGGCGCTCTGCTCCGGCGCTAAGGCTTCGGCTGCGCTCATGGCGGCCTGCCGGGTGGCTGGCGGTAAACTCTGATATTCGCTGCTCAATCTTCCTCACCTCTTTCCCGTACTGAACGACTACAGAAGCACGTTCCTCCATGCTGCCGGACAGCAGAATATCCAGCAGATACTTCGTGTACGGTTTCTTTTGCAGGGCTTCCACAAACAACGGGTTCCATTCCTCATCTGCCGTCTGCGGAGCGTATTCTTTCTCCCAGCGTTCCAGCAGATGCAGGTAATCGCACAGCACCCGGAAGCATTTCTGCTCCGCCTGCCGGCAGCGCAGTTCCTCACTGATTTTCCGGCTGACCGGCCTCCTGCGGGGCGGGTCATGGCCTTTGGCGTCATAGCGGACAGAGAAATCCTCCGCCAGCTTCAAGGCCGCATCTTTCTTGTTCAGCCCGAACAGACGGGCGGTAAAATCAATCACATCCCCGTCCGCCTGACAGCCGAAACAGTGGAACCGGCGGTCAACCTTCATGCTGGGATGTTTGTCATCATGAAAGGGACAGTAGGCCATCCCATTCCTGCCGACCTGCACCCCGTAAAACTCCGCAGCCTGCCTTGTGGGGACAGCCTGCTTCACCGCTTCAAACACATTCGATTTTCTCACCTCCAGACAGAGAAAAAGGCGTCCGGTTTCCACAGAAAATCAGACGCCTTACAACTCCATATCCTGTTTCTTTGTAGGGGCAATCCGCCCCTCCCGTTCCCAACGCTCACGGTTATCCCGGTCAGCGTTGATCTTTGCTTTTGCCAGCATATCCATAATGGATTCTTTGGCTTTCTTCTTAACCTGCTCCTTCCCGGCCTGCTTGACTTCCGGCTGCATCAGCGTCCGCTGGATTTTCGCCAGAGCGTGCTGCATGGCGTTTTTGATTTTGGTAATGACCCCATCCAGACGATCAGCGGCATACTCACGTTCCTTCTTCGGGGCCTTGCGCTCCGGCGAAAGCACCCATTTTTTCGATTCCTCCACCAGACGAATATCTTCCTTGTGCGTCTCCTGCCGAACGGTATCGGTCACGACCTCCACCGCCTTGTCGTAGGCCGCATCGGAAACATCATCTAACAGCGTCTCCACGTCCTCGATTTTGAACGTCAGTTCTTCCAGCTTCTGCTCCTGCGCCGCAAGCTGCTCCTTCTGCTTCATCAGGATATAATCCTGCTTTTCCAGATACTCCCTCCCACCGTAGGACGGTTCCTGATCCAGATGCAGCCCATGCCGTCTGGCGATGTCAAACAGGATCGTCCGGCAGACCGCATCAAAGGTCTGCTTACCAGGTGCTTCGCATCTGCGACAGCAAAGATCTGACAGATCCAGTCATAATTCAACCGTCTAAAATTCTATACAGATTTGACGAGCGCAACCAATATCTGGACCACATGATTGCTGCCGTATTTTGCTATCTTGGTTTGTAGCCGCTTGATTTTCATCACCAGCGGGATCAATATGAAATCAATCAAATGTATTTCCATGAGCGAAAGAAACGTACCCTGGCGGTAGAATATCCTGAGCTCGCCCAGGAGTGGAGCGCCCGGAATTCCGATAAACCCGATGCTGTGCTTAGCGGCTCACCGCGAAAAGCCTGGTGGCATTGCCCAAAGTGTCACCAAGAATATCAAGCCTCGATTGCCAATAGAACCAAGCATGGATCAAGCTGTCCTTTTTGCGCCAATCTTCGGGCATATGAAAAAAACTGCTTGGCAACACTCCGGCCAGAAATTGCCGCTCAAAGGCATCCTGCGTTGAATCTTCCCCTGACTCCATATGATGTGGTTCCTGGTTCCGAAAAAGAAGTATACTGGAAGTGCTCGGAAGGACATGTCTGGAAGGCGGCCATCTGTTCCCGCACCAGTCCCCGTGAAAGCAGATGCCCCATCTGCCATCCGCGAACCGTGATACGGTAGCCGAAGCGGCCCATAGATGCTACGCTTGTTTCGATTTGGCACCCCACAAAAAATTTGCCGCTTGTGCCTGATGATGTAGCCATCCAATCAAACAAAAAACTTTGGTGGAAACGTGAAAAGGGACATGAGTGGCAAAGTGATCCCAGCCACCTCTACAAACTGACGCCCTCAAAACGCTGTCCCTATTGTGACGTCCGAGCGGTCTGTGCAGATAATTCCCTGCTTACGAAGTATCCGGAATTGGCCCGGGAATGGGACAACGAACTTAATTTCCCGCTGACGCCGGATCAAGTGCTTTATTGCTCTGAGAAAAAGTATTGGTGGCGGCGGGGGGAGTTTGTGTGGCAGGCAAGCGTGAAGGATCTCCTGAGGAAAGGGGAGGGCATACCCCCGCAGCCAGTATCACAACTGCTATCAGCACCTGCGGCTGTCTGTCACTCATCCGGATTTGGCCGCTCAGTGGGACAGCTCGAAAAATGCGCCGCTGACGCCGGATCAGGTAACGGCACGTTCCAAGAAAGAGGTCTGGTGGCGCTGTAAGCATGGGCACACCTGGCCGAGCGCTATCAACAAACGGGTTCGTGGGGACGGGTGTCCCTATTACACAGATCATTCCAACAAGCTGGGCAGCGTCGCAGAAGAGCGTCCCGCCTTACTCGAGGAATGGGATTATACTCTGCACAAAGCATGTAAGGATCTGCTGCAGTGTGTGAACCAATCCGGTGGAAACGGACAGTGAAACGTATCCCTCTGATGTAGGCAAAATAAGAGAAATACTTGTATGGGTAAAAGGAAACCCCTTGGTACGATTGCGGGCAGGAGCCACAATTTTGGTCAATGCCCTCACCTTGTGCAAAATGATCGCCTGAGACAGGGGGAAATGAGTCTTGACATTGTCCGCCAATGGCGGTATAATGTCCATCACAATCGAACAGGACAGGACAGTTGAAGCGCCCAGAAAAAAGCCGTTGGCTTGCCGAAGGAGTAACACTCTCAGGTGTTCCGAGCAGGAACGAGGACTGTGCGTGAATGTCACTCTGGAGAAGCTCATGAACTGGGTGCCGAAGGGGCAAAACGGTGTGGAAGTATACCGTCAATCTCTCAGGCAAAAGGACAGAGGATGCATGCCGCTGCGGGCCGTTTTTTCGGTCCGCTGACAGGTGATGCTTATCTTTTCAGGCCGTGGGTGGACCCACGGCCTGTTTTTGTTCTAAAAGAGGAGAGAAGACGTATGTTGGAAGCATTTCAAGCGCTGGAGGCTTGGCTCTATCCCGTTGTCTGCAACATCAATGTGACCCTGTCCAGCTATATCCTGGTCTTTCTGCTGATTGGCGTAGGGCTTTGGTACTCCATCCGTACCCGGTTCATCCAGGTGCGCTGCTTCGGCGAAGGGATGCGGAGGGTGTTTGGCAATCTATCTCTGCGGGGTGGACGCCAGGAGCGGGGTATGAGTTCCTTCCAGGCGTTAGCCACCGCCATTGCTGCCCAGGTTGGTACAGGCAATATCGTGGGCGCCTCAGGAGCCATCCTCACCGGAGGACCGGGCGCCATTTTCTGGATGTGGGTCATTGCCTTTTTTGGTATGGCCACCATTTACGCCGAGGCCACTCTGGCCATTGAGACCCGGGTGGTGGATGAACAGGGCGCCTTCCACGGTGGCCCGGTGTACTACATCACCACCGCCTTTAAGGGGGCGTTCGGGAAGTTCCTGGCCGGCTTCTTCGCTGTGGCCATCATCCTGGCCCTGGGCTTCATGGGCTGTATGGTCCAGTCCAACTCCATCGGCTCCACCTTCCAGACCGCTTTCCATGTGCCGTCCTGGGCGGTGGGCATCGTGCTGGTGGTCATCTGCGCGGTGATCTTCCTGGGCGGTATCAACCGTCTGGCCGCAGTGACCGAAAAGCTGGTCCCCATCATGGCGGTGATCTTCCTGGTGGGCGGCCTGGCGGTACTGGTGGCCCGGCTGACCTATCTGCCCGAGACCTTTGCCATGATTTTCCGCTACGCTTTCCAGCCCCAGGCCATCATCGGCGGCAGCTTTGGCTACGCCATCAAGACCGCCATCAGCCAGGGCGCTAAGCGCGGCCTCTTCTCCAATGAGGCCGGCATGGGTTCCACCCCCCACGCCCACGCTCAGGCCAACGTGAAGGACCCCCACGATCAGGGTGTGGTGGCCATGGTCGGGGTGTTCATCGACACCTTTGTGGTGCTCACCCTCAATGCCCTTGTGATCATCTCTACCCTCTACACCAGCGATGGCATTCTCCACTCCGGTACCATCCCTGAGAACATCAGCAAGACCAATCTGGCCCAGGTGGCGTTCGCTTCCGTGTTCGGAACAGAGGCGGGCGCCATGTTTGTGGCGGTGTGCCTGTTCTTCTTCGCCTTCTCCACGGTGCTGGGCTGGAATATGTTCGGCAAGATCAACGTGATCTATTTGTTTGGCAGAAAGGCCGCACCCGTGTACGCGGTTATCGCGCTGGTCTTTATTTTCCTGGGCACGCTCATGTCCAACGACCTGGTGTGGGAACTGACGGACATGTTCAACAATCTAATGGTGATCCCCAACGCCATCGCCCTCTTTGCGCTGACAGGTACGGTGATGAAGATTGCCCAGGGCAGGGGCAGGAAAAAGGCAAGCAAAGCCTGACAGATCCTGAGTAAGGCGGCCAATGTGCTGCGCGATCATGAAAAGCATATAGCTGTAAGAGCCAGACGAACCTCAGCGGTTCGTCTGGCTCTTTTTTTGTGCGCACGCCTCCAAAGCGGGATATTTTATCAAGCGCTATTCTGAGCGGGGAGTAAGAAGGTCGTACTTTTTCAGTCTGTATTGTAATGTGCGCCTGGAAATGCCAAGATAATCAGCGGTATCCTGACGCCTGTACTGAAATTTCTCCAAGGCGGCGATGATAGCGGCCCGCTCATCCTCCGGAGACTCTTTTTCTGCCTCGGGAGGTGCTTGGGTGTGGACCGAGGTCAGGAACCCGGCGGGAATGTCGCTGATCTTCACCGTGGTGGAGGTGCTCATGACCACGATCCACTCGATGAAATTCCGAAGCTCGCGCACATTGCCGGGCCAGTCGTAATTCTGCATCAGTCGGTATATTTTGGGTAGAAGCCGCTTCTGCAAGCCATATTGGGCGCAGAATTTCTGTAAAAAGTAATTGGCCAGCGGTCTGATGTCCTCCGGGCGGTCTTTTAAAGGAGGTATGGTGATGGGGATGACGTTCAAGCGGTAATACAGATCCTCCCGGAACTGGTTTCTGGATACACATTCCCGCAAATCGGCATTCGTGGCAGCGATTAGCCGGAAATCAATGGCCCGGGGTTTGCAGGCGCCGATTCTAAGTACAGATTTTGTCTCCAGCACCCGAAGCAGCTTGGCTTGAAGCTCCAAAGGCATGGAGTTCACCTCGTCCAGAAAGAGGGTGCCCTTGTCGGCCGCTTCGATCAATCCCATTTTCCCCGTCTGCAAAGCGCCGGTGAAGGCGCCCCGCTCATAGCCGAACAGCTCTGATTCCAGCAGATTTTCCGGCATGGAGGCACAGTTGATCCGGACCATCTCATGGCTGCGCCGCATGCTGTTGGAATGGATGTACTCTGCGATGACCTCCTTGCCCGTTCCGGATTTTCCCTGGAGCAGAACGGAGGAATCACGCTGGCTGGCGCGGAGCGCCAGGGACATGACCTGCTGCATGGCACGGCTCCGGCTGATGATTTTTTCTGCTCCCTGGTTGTTTTCCACGGGCGTGTACTCCTCATAGCGGTCGTACCGCAGCGATTCATATTGCTGGATCAGGGATTTCATTTCGATCCGGTCGGCAACGATCAGCGCGATATTTCCCTCTCCATCAAAAATAGGATTGGCCCGCACCAAGTATTCTTTTGTCCCGCCGTCTTTCGTGATAGAGCGCTGCACCCGGGCCACTGGTTTCTTGGTGCGCATGACCTCTGTGGAAACGGGATGGTTAAAGACACCCTTTTTGTAAAGATCAAAAATGGTCTGGTTTTCATAGAAGCTGCGGGATTGGCCGCTCATGTGCAAGCTGCCGCGATTGACAAAAAGAAATTTTCCGTTGGAGTCGAAAATCGTGACGCCAATGTCCAAGTGGTCTAGTACTGTGGTTACAGAGCTCAAATCATCCAGGTTCATGCGGGAATTCACCATACATACCTCCTCGGTCAAAAACCAAAGTCTGCATCCGGAACAGGTGCCGCTGAACAGGTGCCGGCAATGGTCGTGCTCCGGATGCAGAAGATGGGGTCTCTATGCTTTTATTCTAGAGAAACGGCGCAAAACTGTCAACCAAAAAAGTTGTGCAAGTTAAATTTGAATGTACAAAAAGTGCAAAATGCGTTTTAGGGTGTAGGACGATGTGCTTAAATTGTGCAAATATGCGCAGTGCATGCGGATTCGAAATTTTGACACCGGCTGACACGGTTGCTTACACGGCCATCAACACAGAAAATCTGTCTATATGAAATAGAAATAGAAAAAATATGATATATATTTTGTCCAATAAGACTAAGCAGTCGTGAGGAAAAGGACAAAAGTCCGTTTGGCCACACAAGCCTTAAAAAATTTATGAGATCTGGAAATGTGCAAATAAAGAGGGGAATAGGCTGTGCAACGGGGGAGGGACGGGTGTGAAATGCGAAAAAAATACCAATTTTTGAGTCGGAGAGGAAATGGTGCAATTTGAGTTGGCCCTGTAATTGCTTATAAGCTTGGCAGAGTCAAGAAACAACTGCTCTTAAATTTTGAAATGGAGATGGTAGCCATGAAACCGCTGGAGGGTATCAGAGTTTTGGAGATGGGGACGCACTTCGCAGCGCCTATGTGCGGACGGATCCTGGCCGACTGGGGTGCGGAGGTCATCAAGGTGGAGGCGCCCGAGGGCGATCCCTATCGGGTGTCCTTCCGCAATCAGCGTACGCCTCAGTTTGAGGATGGCTGCCCCAGCTTTGATCTGGAAAATGCCAATAAGCAGTTCCTCAGCGTCAACGCCAAAGACACCGCGGGCCAGGAGGTCATCTATAAGCTGGCCGCCACCTGCGACGTGTTCCTCACCAACAACCGCCTGCACGCGATGCAGAAGCTGCACCTCACCTATGAGGAGATCAAGGCCGTCAATCCCAAGATCGTCTACGCGGACATGACGGGCTACGGCTCCAAGGGCCCTCTGAAGGATAAGCCGGGCTACGACTACACCTGCTTCCTGTCCCGTTCCGGCATGATGGCCGACCTCTCCCCCAAGGGCGAGAGCGTCATGAGCACCATCGGCGGCTTCGGCGACCATGTGGCGGCCCTCACCCTGGCGGCCGGTATTTCGGCGGCTCTGGTCAAGGCCAAAACCACCGGCGAGGGCGAGTACCTGACCACCTCTCTCTATCAGGACGCCATTTTCCTCCAGTGCAACGGCCTCATCCTGGCACAGTATGGACGGGAGTTCCCCAGAGATCATTTCGACTGCAACAGCGCGCTGCTGACCTGCTACAAGTGCAAGGACGGCGAGTGGATCTACCTGGCCATGCCCGAGTACAACCGCTACTGGAAGAAGATGTGCACCGACGTGTTCCAGCAGCCCGACCTGGCGGAGGACCCCCGCTTCGCCACTCTGGATGTGGCCAAGAACCACGTGGCCGAGGCCGTGGCCACCCTGGACAAGATCTTCCTCACCCAGGACAGCACTTACTGGGTGGAGCGGATGGAGTCCCTGGACATGCCTGTGGAGCGCCTGGCCCACTACAAGGACGTGGTGGTGGATGAGCAGGCCTGGGCCAACAACTTCCTGCGGGAGTACACCTACGCCGGTGGGCAGAGGACGGTGTTCTCCAACACTCCGGTGCAGTTTGCCTCCGTCCCCGACGCCGGCTTCCGCATCGGCGGAAAGATCGGCGCCGACACCACCACCATTATGGAGCAGCTGGGTTACAGCGCGGAGGAGATCGAGTCCCTAAAGCAGAGCGGTGCCGTCAAGCAGGGCTGAGCCTCTGATTTCCACAACAATAAAGATAGGAGTCATCGACTATGGTTTTCAGTGAAGACAATCTCATGCTCCGGCAGCTGGCCCGGGACTTTGCCAACAAGGAGCTCACCCCCGACCTTCTGGACCAGGTGGAGGAGACCAACGTGTTCCCGGAGGAAGTGTTGCAGAAAATGGCCGACATCGGCTTCTTCGGCATTAAGATCCCTGAGGAGTACGGCGGCATGGGCGGCAACAACATGGATTACATCGCCGTCATCGAGGAAATCTCCAGAGTGAGCGCTGTGGCCTCCCTCTATGTGTCCGCCCCCAACGGCCTGGGCGGCGGTCCCCTCCTGATCTCCGGCACCGAGGCCCAGAAGCAGAAGTATCTGCCCCCCCTGGTCACCAATGAGAAAAAGATGTGCTTTGCCCTGACGGAGCCCGGCGCCGGTTCGGACGCCTCCTCCATCATCACCAAGGCCGAGGATATGGGCGACTACTTCCTGCTCAACGGCCGAAAGACCTTCATCACCCGCGCCCCCCTGTGCGCAGACGCCGTGGTGTATGCCAAGACCAAGGACGCCGACGGCAAAGTGGGCGTGAGCGCTTTCATCGTGGATATGCACTCCGAGGGCGTCTCCACCGGCAGCCATGTGCGGAAGATGGGCCTCATCGGGGCCGCCACCAGCGACATCGTGCTGGAGGATGTGAAGGTACCCAAGGAGAACCTGCTGGGCGAGCTCAACCAGGGCTTCAAGGTGGCCATGAAGACGCTGGACGGCGGGCGCCTGGGCGTGGCGGCCATGTCCGTCGGCGTAGCCCAGAGCTGCCTGGATGAGGCCGTCAAGTACACCAAGGTGCGCAAGCAGTTTGGAAAGGCCATCGCGGACTTCCAGAACACCAAGTTCACCCTGGCCGATATGGCCACTAAGCTCCAGGCCGCCCGTGAGCTGCTCTACTCCGCTGCCGAGGCCAAGGACCGGGGCGAGAACTGCTCCGCCCTGGTGTCCATGGCCAAGTACTACGCCTCCGAGATCTGCAATGAGCTGGCGGCCAAGGCCCTTCAGCTCCACGGCGGCTACGGCTACACCAAGGAGTACCGGATTGAGCGCCTCTATCGGGACTGCCGTGTGTTCACCATCTTTGAAGGTACCTCCCAGATTCAGCAGACCGTCATTGCCCGCTCCCTGCTCAAGGACTGATAGGTGAGCGCAATGAGCGATACACCCATTTACACCCTGGGGATCGACATCGGCTCCACCACATCTAAGTGCGTGATCCTGAAGGACGGCACCGAGATCGCCGCCCAGGCCCTGGAGGTGGCGGGGATCGGCACCTCCGGCGCCCAGGAGACCATCCAAAAGGTCCTGGCCGCCGCCGGCCTTTCCCAGGAGCAGATCTCCGCCTCGGTGGTCACCGGCTATGGCCGCAAGCACTTCGGCGGAGACGCGGTATCCGTCAGCGAACTCAGCTGCCACGCCATGGGTGCCCACTGGGTTTTTCCCGAGGTGCGGACCATCATCGACATCGGGGGACAGGACGCCAAGGTGATCTCCCTCAATGAGAGCGGGATGATGGAGAGCTTTGTCATGAACGACAAGTGCGCCGCCGGTACGGGCCGTTTTCTGGATGTGATGGCCAATATCCTGAAGCTGGACATCTCCCAGCTGGAGGTCCAGGCCGCCGCGGCCCAGGCGCCGGTCTCCATCTCCAGCACCTGTACCGTCTTTGCCGAGAGCGAGGTGATCAGCCAGCTCTCCGGCGGGGCGGCCATCCCCGACGTGGTGGCCGGGATCTGCAACTCGGTGGCCAGCCGTGTGTGCGGCCTTGCCCGCCGGCTGGGTATCCGGGAGCAGGTGTGCATGAGCGGCGGCGTGGCCCTCAACAACGGCGTGCGCAGCGCCATCGCCAGAGACCTGGGGGTGGAGATCCGTTATGACTCCAAGGCCCAGCTGTTCGGCGCCATCGGCGCGGCGCTCCACGCATACAGGAGATATGTGAAAACCAATTCATCAAACAACCAATAGAAAACGACTGTAACAGGAGGGGATCATATGCCTGAAAAATACACCGTGATCAAGAAGGACAAAAGTCCGGAATCCGGCACCGGAAAGGTGCGGGCCCTGTCCAGCACCATGTATACCGACGCCATCGAGGCCAAGGCGAGAGGGGAGATGGTCTGCTGGAGCGCCAGCAATTTCCCCGCAGAAATCCTCCAGACCTTCCAGATCAGCACCGTCTACCCCGAGAGCCAGGCGGCTGCCATCGGCGCCCGGCACGCGGCCCAGGAGCTCTGCGAGCAGAGTGAGGCGGCGGGCTATTCCAACGACATCTGCGCCTATGCCCGGATCAACCTGGCCTTTGCCAAGACCGGCGAGTGCGAGGCCCAGCCCATGCCGCTGCCCGATTTCCTGGCCTGCTGCAACAACATCTGCGACTGCATGTTCAAGTGGTATGAGAATCTGGCCGTGGAGCTCAATGTTCCCCTGGTGATTCTGGACATTCCCTTCAATCCGGATTACGATGTATCGGAGGCCCAGCTGAAGTACATGCGTGCCCAGTTCTACGACTGCATTGCCCAGATCGAGAAGATCACCGGGAAGAAGTGGGACCAGGCGCGGTTCGAGGAGATCATGAAGAACGTCAAAGCCGCCAGCCAGGCCTGGGTCAAGGCCTGCGAGTACTCCAACAACATGCCCGCCCTCTTCAACGGCTCCGATATCGTGAGCAACATGGGCGGCATGGTGACCGGCCGGTGCTATCCCGCCGCGGCCGAAGCCTACAACACCCTGTGCCAGGAATACCAGAAGATGCTGGACAACGGTGAGACCACCTTCAAGGGGGAGGAGAAGTACCGTGTCATGATGGAGGGCATCTCGGTGTGGCCTTACCTCCGCTACATCGCCGATGCGCTGGCCGCTGATGGCATCAACACCACCTCCTATGTCTATGGCAACTACACTCACCGCATCTATGATAGCCTGGACGAAATGCTCATCACCTATGCCTCCGTGTGGAACTCCGTCTGCATCGAGCGGGCGGTGGACAACCGGCTGGCCATCGCCAAGCCCAACCACATCGACGGCATCCTGGTCCACACCAATCGCAGCTGCAAGATGTGGAGCGGCATCCAGGCCGAGGTGACCCGCCGGGTGGCAGAGGCCTGCGACGTGCCGCTGGCGGTCTATGACGGCGACCAGGCCGATCCCCGCAACTTCTCTGAGGCGCAGTTCGAGACTCGGCTTCAGGGCCTTGTGGAGATCATGGATGCCAACAAAAAGGCAAAGGAGGGTCAGAAGGATGAATAAGACTGAACTGTTGGAAAAATTCCATGAGATTGCTGTATCCCCCAGAGCGCAGATGGACCGCTACCTGGCCGAAGGGAAGAAGGTGGTGTTGGCCGCGCCCGTATACACCCCCGAAGAGCTGGTCCACGCCATGGGTGCGGTCCCCATGGGCGTGTGGGGCGCCGATGTGGAGCTCAACAAGGCCAAGACCTATTTCCCGGCCTTCATCTGCGCCATTGTGCAGTCCATCGTGGAACTGGGCATGAACGGCGATTATAAGGGCGCCTCCGCCATCATGGTCCCCCATCTCTGCGACAGCCTCAAGGCCATGGGGCAGAACTTCCACTGCGCCGTCCCCGAAATCCCCTTTATCCCCGTCTGCTATCCCCAGAACCGTAAGCCCGAATACGGCCTGGAGTTCACCATCTCCGCCTACGAGCGGGTGGTGCGGGACCTGGCCGCCGCCACCGGCCTCACCCTGAAGCCCGATGCGCTGGCCGCCTCCATCGCTGTCTACAATGAGCACAACGCCGTCATGCGGGAGCTGTCTGCCGCCCTGGCCATCCACGGCGAGATTACTGCCTGCCAGCGCAGCGATATCTTCAAGAGCGCCTTCTTCATTCGGAAGGAGGAGCACACGGCCCTGGTCCGGCAACTGCTGAAGGCCCTTCAGGCCGAGCCGGCGGAGCGGACCGACAAGATTCCCGTCATGATCTCCGGCATCCTGGCGGACAGCCCCAAGTTCAACAAGATCCTGGATGAGAACGCTCTGCACATCGTTGTGGATGATCTGGCCAACCAGAGCCGACAGTACCGCACCGACACCCCGGTGACCGACGACCCCATGCGGGACCTGGCGGTCAAGTTCCAGAACACCGATAACTGCAGCCTGCTGTATGACCCCAAAAAGGGCCGGGTGGGCTACATCGTGGACCTGTGCAAGAAGAACCGGGTCAAGGGCCTCATCATCGCCATTACCAAGTTCTGCGATCCCGAGGAGTTTGACTATCCCCTCATCAAGCGCGCCTGTGACGAAAACAAGATCCCCAACGTTATGGTGGAGGTCGATCGTCAGATGGTCGAATACGGCCAGGTGCAGACTACCTTGGACGCGTTCCGTGAAGTGATTTCTGAATGACCCTTCCGCCCGGCCCCCGCGGCCGATGGGGCAGGCCTCCAAAAACGTTTGAAAGGGAGAATAGGGAATGTTGGCAAAGAGAAGGTATAGTAATTTTCAATGTGCGGTCATTGTGATCTCCGTCATTTTGCTGTTCGGATTCAAGTTCATCCCCGCTCCGGCCGGACTCAGCCAGGGGGGCTTCCAGGTCCTGGGCATCCTGGTCGGGGCTCTGGCCCTGTGGCTCTTCGTGGCCGTTGACTGGACCAGCATGCTGGTACTGTTTGCCCTGATGCTGGTGCCTGTGGTCACGCCAGCCCAGGTCATCTCCGGTTCTTTGGGCAACAGCACCGTCTTTTTCCTCATTTTGTGCTCCATGCTCAGTGCCAGTCTCCAAAAGACCGGCGTGACCCGCCGGCTCGCCCTGTGGTTCGTGACCTGCAAGCTTAGTCAGAAGAGCCCATGGTACGCTGTGGCCATGATCTACATCGCCATTTTCGTCCTGGCCAGCGGCCTGTCCACCACCGCCACCATGCTGGTCTTTATCCCTCTGCTCGGCGCCATCTACGACATGCTGGGCTATAAGAAGGAGGACGGGGACAAGTTCCCTGCCATTATGATGACCTCCGTGGTGGTCGTCTCCCAGATCGCACAGTCTACCTCCCCCATCTCCCACGCCATGACCCTCATCGGCCTGTCCACCTACAGTAACTACATGCCGGAGGACACCATCGGCTTCGTCCAGTACATCGCCATCTGTCTCCCAGTGGGTATCGTGTCCCTGATCCTCTGGTACCTGCTCACCAAGTTCGTGTTCAAGCCGGACGTCTCCCGGTTCGGCACCTTGGATCTGACCCAGCTCAATAAGGAGTCAAAGCCCTTCAGCAAGGCGGAAAAGATTGCCTCCGCCATCTATCTGCTCACCATCGTGTCCTGGATCCTGCCCGGTATCGCGGAATACATTTTCCCCGCCGACATTGCGGCGCTCTGCGGTAAGCTCGACCAGAACTTTGTCCCCATGGTGGGCATCGTACTGATGCACCTCATCAAGGTGGACGGGGAACCCGTGCTGGATTACAAAGAGGCCAGCAAGGCCGCCCCCTGGAACACCGCCATCTTCATGGGCACCATCCTGATGGTCAGCAGTGTCCTCTCCAACTCCGAGCTGGGTATCACCAGCTGGATGGCCGGCGTGGCCGCCCCTGTCTTCCAGGGCATGAGCCCGGTGATCTTCGTGGTCGTGATGGTCGTGGTCTGCGCCATCGCCACCAACTTCATCTCCAACGCCATTGCCATCGCGCTGTTCTTTGCCATTAGCATGCCCATGGTGACCACCGTGTTCGCAGGACAGCTGCCCCCGCAGCTGGTCCCCATCCTCGTCACCGCGGCGGCCAACTACTCCTACGCCACCCCCACCGCCACTGCCCCCGTCGCCTTTATCCAGGAGAGTGGCTGGGTGGACGGCAAGCGACTCTTTGCCTGGGGCATGACCATCGGAATCGGCTGCGCCATCGTCGCCTGCCTGGTCGGTATTCCTCTGGGCAATGTGGTGCTGGGCGGCTGAACAGACCCGGCTGCTCGGATCGAAAGGGCCAGTGTTGTCTGAAAAGAAAGTGGGTAAGTTATGAATTTACGACAGCAGACGGTTTCTCAGATGTTGTCCGAGACAGTCGCCAAATTCCCCGACCGTCCCGCCGTCCTCTGGGCGGACGGTCGCTGGAACTATGCCGAATTCGATCGTGAAATAACCAAAATGGCCAAGGGATTTTTATCCCTTGGCCTCACGATTGGCAGCCATGCCGCGCTCTGGACGGACCCCTCCCCCCGGGCGGTGGCCGCATTCTTTGCCCTGCAGAAGATCGGCGCTGTGGTGATCATGCTCAACACCTGCCTGAAGGGCGGAGAGATCGAAAAGCAGCTGATGTGCTCGGACGCCGAATATGTGCTCCTCGAAGGGGAAGAGAAGGCGCAGTCCTTCCTGGAGGCGTGCCGCAGCGGCATGGAAGCCTGTTTTGCGGAGGGGAATCTGTGCCTCGGTCAGACGGTTCGCGTCAAGTCAGTGGTACTGTCCGAGCTGCCTGAGGAACCGCCTGAGCTGTGCTCCATGCCCGAGCCGGAGCCGAATGCCGTGGCCATGATGCTCTTTACCTCCGGAACGACCTCCGCCAAATATAAAGTAGTGTGCTCCTCGGGGGCACAGCTGGCCAGCAGCGGACGGATGAAGGCAGGCGACATGCGCATGACCGAAGAGGATGTCGTGTGCTGCGCCCTTCCCATGTTCCACACCTTTTGCATCAACTGCAACATTCTGGCGTCGGCGGCGTCGGGGGGCTGTCTCATCCTGCCCCCGGACCGGCACAGCGAGACCACACTGACGTATATCGAGACGTACCGGTGCACCATCCTCACTGCCGTTCCCAGCGTCTACCTCACCCTGATCGCCCGCCCGGATCTTCGGCCGGAGCGGGTTGCCAGCCTGCGCTGCGGCATTGTGGGGGGCGCGTACTGCTCGCCGGAACAGTTCTGCGCCATCGAGCGCAAGCTGGGCATGACCCTGCTGCCCGGCCTTGGTCAATCCGAGGTGATCGCCGGTGTCACCATCGCGTGTCCAGAGGAGAGCCTGGAGGTCCGCTCCACCACGCTGGGACACTTCGTGGACCGTTTGGAAGGGCGGATCGTCGGGCATGAGGTGCCCATGGGGGAAGGGGACACCCAGGCTGGAGAGATCCAGGTCCGCGGCCCCATGGTCATGCTGGGATACTACGAAAACGGCAAGGTCGTCTCCGCCGTGGATGAGGACGGCTGGCTCCATACGGGGGACCTAGGCTGGCAGGACGCAGCGGGAAACATCCACTATGCCGGGCGCATCAAAGACATCATCATCCGCGGCGGCGAGAACATCATGCCCAGCGAGATCGAGGCCGCACTGTCGGGGGATGCACGGGTTTCCTGTTGCAAAGCGGTAGGGATTCCGGACGAACACTATGGTGAGGTGCCGTGTATCTGCATCGTGCCCGGCAGCGGCGCTGCCTTGAGCGAGGCTCAGGTGCGGGACACCATGTGTCAGCGTCTGGCGGCCTTCAAGGTCCCGAAATTCATCCTGTTTTTTTCAAAATTTCCCTATACAAATACGGGAAAGATCAACTGCAAAAAGGTTGCCGCCATTGCCAGACAGACCATACTGGGGTCTGCGCAATAGGCGCTGGAGACGGCGGGGAGCAGCGCATCCAGGACGCCGAAAAGATGGGTATCTGGCGCAGGAGCGATCGGGTCTGATTGCCTGATGCGCTGTTCTGGACGACTTTTCAAGGGGAGTGTGTAGTCCGATCATGGCATTGTAAATAAAGTAAAAAGTGCGTAAATGTTGCAAAAAACGTATTGTAAGCGTGATTTTTGAGTGCTATACTGCATCACGGTTCCTGAATGAAAAACCAAAATGATAAAGGAAGTTGGAACAGATGCAGAAACGGAACAAGATTCTGGCCGGTGTTCTGGCCGGCACCCTGGCTCTGAGCGCATGCCCCTTCGCGCTGGCGGCCAGCTACAATGACAGCAGCGTCACAGGTGGCTCCGCGGAGTGGCAGGCCTGGGTGAGCCAGTGGGAGAGCGTGGCCACGGACTATACCAAGGTCTCCCTGACCCCCGGTGCCGACGAGACAGAGCTCAACTTCGCCTGGTACAGCAAGAGCGAGACCGGAAAGACCGCCACTCCCGTGGTCCATTTCGGCACCGATAAGGACAATCTGACCGCCTTTACCGGTACCTCCGGCCAGGTGGACACCAGCCTCACCGATGGCGTGGCCTATGACTACAACCACGCGGTTGTCACCGGCCTGGAGCCCAACACCACCTACTACTACACCGTGGAGAAAAACGGCGTGCAGACCGAGGTCCAGGAGTACAAGACCGGCAGCTTTGAGAGCGTGAAGATCCTCTACGTGGGCGATCCTCAGATCGGCGCCTCCAAGGGCCAGACCCAGGGCAGCGACACCCTGAAGGCGGACTCCGGCGCGGCCAACACCGCTGCCCGCAACGACGCCTTCGGCTGGAACCGCACCCTGGAAATCGCCTCCGCCCAGAACCCCGACCTGAACTTCATCATCTCCGCCGGGGACCAGGTCAACAAGACCGGTCAGGCCAAGGAGGAGGAGTACGCGGGCTACCTGTCCTCCTCTGTCCTGGCCAGCCTGCCCGTAGCCACCACCATCGGCAACCACGACTCCCTGAACCCCGACTACACCTACCACTTCAACAACCCCAACACCACCGGCTACGGTGAGACGGAGGCCGGCGGCGACTACTATTACTCCTACGGCTCCGGCCTCTTCATCGTGCTCAACACCAACAACTACAACGTGGCCGAGCACGAGAAGACCATCCAGGAGGCCGTGGCCTCCGATCCCGATGCCGCCTGGCGCATCGTGACCATCCACCAGGACATCTACGGCACCGGCCTGGACCACTCCGACACCGACGGCATGATCCTGCGGACCCAGCTCACGCCCATCTTTGACGAGTACGACATCGACGTGGTGCTCCAGGGCCACGACCACACCTACAGCCGCTCCAAGCTGCTCTACGGCGACGGCCAGACCCACGGCACCTACGAGTTCCGTCTGAACGAGGACGGCAGCGACTACGACTGGGACAACGCCTACAATACCCAGACTGACGAAAAGATCCCCCTGTACCCCGAGGAGGGCGACACCGCCGGCACCGCCGCCCACGACGCCTTCCAGGCCGACAACGGCTGCTACACCATTGAGGACACCACCGGTAACACAGTGGTCAACCCCAAGGGCACCCTGTATATGACCGCCAACTCCGCCTTCGGCTCCAAGTTCTATGAGCTCATCGCCGCTCAGCAGGACTACATCGCCAACCGGAGCCAGAACTGGCTGCCCTCCTACTCCGTCATCGAGATGGATGCCGACTCCTTCTCCATCGTCACCTACCAGGTGACCGCCGAGGGCAAGACCGAGGCCATTGACGACGCCTTCACCATCCAGAAGACCGATGCTGACCAGGATGAGCAGGCCAATGTGGCCACCATCACCGCCGGCGGCGAGACCTATTACCGCCTGCGCGATGTGGCCGCATCTGTGAACGGCAGCGACAGCCAGTTCAATGTGGCCTGGAACGACGGTGTGGTGGTCACCACCGGCGCCGCTTACACCGGAGCGGTGCCCACCGCCAATGCCACTGCCGGTGCCGCCGCCTCCCTGACCCTCACCGTGGACGGGAAGAGCGTCACCACCGGCGCCATGCTGGCTGACGGCAACTACTATGTGACCGCCTCCTTCCTGGCCACCCTGGGTGTGTCCCTGGGCGCCTGAGCTGACGGCACAGACGGTGTAAGACACGGATTCCCGGCGGCATAGCCGCCGGGAATCTTTATGTTCAGACGGAAAGGCGGTACAGGGTTTATAATGAGAGCACGTTTTCTGCGGTGGGGAGTCCCACTGCTTCTTTTGGCGGTATTTGTGCTGTTTGTAATCCGGATCAACCAGGGGGAACGGATTGCCCTGGTCAACCGGGAGGGCCAGACCTTTGAAAAGGGTGTGGTCACCCAGATCCTCCAGGACAACCTCCAGCCCGACGGCTCCCGGGTGGGGGAGCAGCGGGTGGTGGTGCGCATGACCACCGGCGTTCGGGCGGGGCAGGAGCTGGAGACCACCAGCTCCTCCGGCTTTCTGTTCGGCGCCGGCTGCACGGTGGGGATGCATGTTGTCGTCATGCAGAGCGTGGCGGGGGAGTCCACCATCACCAGCATCTATTCCCAGGACCGGGAGTGGGTCATCTACGGCTTCGCGGCGGCCTATCTGCTGGTGCTCTGCCTGGTGGGCGGCAAGCAGGGAGTCAAGGGCGCGCTGGGCCTGGTCTTTACCCTTTTCTGCATCCTGTTTGTGTACCTCCCGCTGGTCTATCAGGGGTGGTCCCCCTTCTGGGTGGCGGTGTTCATCTGCGTGGTCACCACCCTGGTCACCATGTACCTCATCGGCGGCCCCACCAAAAAGACTTTGGTCGCCACCGGAGGCACGGTGGCGGGGGTCATCATCGCCGGCATCGCCGCCACCGTCTTCAGCCTGGCCACCGGCATCACGGGCTGGAACGTGTCGGACATCAAGAGCCTCCTGACCCTGGCCAGCACCAGCGGGGTCCAGGTGGGAGGGCTCCTCTTCTCCGGGCTGCTCATCTCCAGCCTGGGGGCGGTGATGGACGTGGCCATGTCCATCGGCAGCGCCATCGCCGAGCTCCACGCCCAGAACCCTGCCATCTCCCGCCGGGACCTCTTCAAGGCGGGGATGCACGTGGGCCGGGACATGATGGGCACCGACTCCAACACCCTGATCCTGGCCTTTGCCGGCGGCAGCGTCTCCATGCTGGTGCTGGACTACGCCTATGCGCTGCCCTACCAGCAGATCATCAACTCCAACAACATCGGCATCGCCATCATGCAGGGCCTCTCCGGCAGCTTCGGCATCGTGCTGGCGGTGCCGGTCACCGTGGCCCTGGCCGTCCTGCTCTACACCTGGTCCGACCCGGCGGAAAAACGGTGAGAACGCCAGAGCATAGGAGAAATTACGGGGGAAGGGGGGCGGAAGGGGCCATCTTTCGTGCAGAGCACAGAGATTTTACTGGAAGCCCATTCCGTGCTATACAAATTCGACCTGATCCGCTATAATCTATCCTGAAGAGATTTCCCCGCAGGTATGATCCGGCAGGGGGAGCCCGCCGCGGAGCGGGCGCCGCGGGATGGCAGAGGCCGTCCTGCGGCATTATTTTGGAGGGATGGATTTGTACACCATCAAAAGCTACATGTTCCCCCAGTCCCTGGAGGCAGCCTACGAGCTGCTCAGCCGGGATCCGAAGAACAACGTGATTTTGGGTGGCTGTTGCTGGCTGAAGATGGGCCGGCGGCGGCTGCGCACCGCCATCGACCTCACCCAGCTGGGGCTGGACCGGATCGAGGTCCGGGACGGCTGGGTGGAGATCGGCGCCTGCGCTACCCTGCGGCAGATGGAGACGGCGCCGGAACTGGCCGGCCGCTTCGGCGGCCTCCTGAGCCGCTGCGTGGCGCACATTGTGGGCGTCCAGTTCCGCAACTGTGCCACCGTGGGCGGCTCGGTCTACTCCCGGTTTGGTTTCTCTGACGTGACGGCGGCCCTGCTGGCCCTGGACGCCACGGTGGTCCTCTACCGGCAGGGGGAGATCCCCCTGGCCGACTTCATGGCCATGCCCATCCACTTTGACGACATCCTGGTCAAGGTCCGGGTCCGGGATGACGGGCGCACCGCCGCCTATGAGAGCCTGCGCCGCTCCACCACCGACCTGCCCCTGCTGGCGGTGGGAGTGAGCCGCCTGGACGACGAATGGATCGTATCCGTGGGGGCCCGTCCGGCCAGCGCCCGGCGTTCGGCGGAGGCCGCCGCCTGTCTGGCCGCCGGCGGTACCCCGGAGGAGGCCGGCGAGGCCGCCGCCCGGGAGCTGACCTTCGGCACGGACCTGCGGGCGGGGGCCGACTACCGCCGGGAGATGACCAAAGTGCTGGTCCGCCGGGCCGCTGAGGCCTGCGGGAAGGGAGGGGAACAGGCGTGAAGGTGAAGATCACCGTCAACGGAGAGGTGCTCAACAAGCACATCCCCAACGACATGATGCTGTTGGATTTTCTGCGCAAATATGGCATTTACAGCGTGAAGCGGGGGTGTGACACCTCCAACTGCGGCCTGTGTACCGTCTGGGTGGAGGGGAGCCCCGTGCTCTCCTGCTCCTACCCCGCCGCCCGGGCCGACGGCAAAAACGTCACCACCCTGGAGGGGGTGCAGGAGGAGGCCCAGGAGTTTGCCCGCTTCCTGGTGGACGAGGGAGCCGAGCAGTGCGGCTATTGCAGCCCTGGCCTCATCATGGCCGTGCTGGCCATGGGCCGGGAGTTGGACCACCCCACCGATGAGGAGGTCCGGCAGTACCTCTCTGGCAACCTCTGCCGCTGCACCGGCTACGCCGGGCAGATGCGGGCCATCCGGGCCTGGCTGGACGAGAGAGCGGAAAAGGAGGTCCAGGCATGCGCTATGTGAACAAGGCCATCCCCAAGACCGACGGCATGGCCCTCACCAGCGGCAAGGGCCTCTACACCGATGACCTGGCTCCACGGGACTGCCTGGTGGTGAAGGTCCTCCGCAGCCCCTACGCCTTTGCCCGCATCAAGTCCATCCGGAAGGAAACGGCCAGCCGGGTCACCGGCATCGCCTGCATCCTGACCTGGGAGGACGTGCCCAAGATCCGCTATACCCTGGCGGGACAGTCCTATCCTGAACCCAGCCCCTACGACCGGTACATCCTGGACCAGGTGGTGCGGTATGTGGGGGACCCGGTGGCCATTGTAGCCGGCCGGGACGAGGCCAGCGTGGACAAGGCCATGCGGATGATCCAGGTGAAGTATGAGGTGCTGGAGCCGGTCATCGATTTTGAAAAGGCTCTGGACAACCCCTCCGTGATCCATCCGGAGTCCGATTACCACACCAACTTCAACATCGGCGGGGACCCGTCCCGGAACCTGGTCTCCAGCGGCTGTGAGTCCGACGGCGACGTGGAGGCCGCCCTGGCCGGGTGCGACGTGGTGGTGGACCGGACCTACTACACCAAGGCCAATGCCCAGGCCATGATGGAGACCTTCTCCACCTACACCTGGCTGGACCAGACGGGGCGGCTCAACGTCACCTCCTCCACCCAGGTGCCCTTCCACTGCCGCCGGATCATCGCCCATGCCCTGGGGCTGCCCCAGGGAGCGGTGCGGGTGACCAAGCCCCGGATCGGCGGCGGCTTCGGTGCCAAGCAGACCCTGGTGAGCGAGCTCTTTCCCGCCCTGGTGACCCTGCGCACCGGCCGGCCGGCCAAGATCGTCTACACCCGCCGGGAGGTCTTCCAGGCCTCCAACAGCCGCCACCAGATGCGGGTCCATGTCCGGGTAGGCGCCATGCGGGACGGCACCATCAAGGCGGTGGACATGCACGCCCTCTCCAATGCCGGCGCCTACGGCGAGCACGCCTCCACCACCGTGGGCCTGGTGGGCCACAAGAATATCCCCCTCTACGCCAAGGACGCCGCCTTCCGCTTCACCTATGAGGTGGTCTACACCAACACCATGGCGGCAGGGGCCTACCGGGGCTATGGCGCCACCCAGGGCTGCTTCGCCATGGAGTCGGCTGTCAATGAGTTGGCCGCCCAGCTGGGCATGGACCCGGCCCAGCTGCGGCTCAAAAACCTGCCCCAGCAAGGCATGAATATGCCGGCCTACTACAACGAGCCCCTGAGCAGTTCCTGCCTGCCCCAGTGCATCCAGCGGGGCATGGAGATGATCGGCTGGGCGGAGAAGTACCCCAGCGTCCGGGTGGACGACCGGCACGTCCGGGGCGTGGGCATGGCCATCACCATGCAGGGCTCCGGTATCTCCGCCGTGGACACCGCCACCGTCACCATCAAACTCAATGACGACGGCTTCTACACCCTGATGATCGGCGCCACCGACATGGGCACCGGCTGTGACACCATCCTGGCCCAGATGGCCGCCGAGGTGCTGGAGTGCCCCATGGAGTGGATCAGCGTGGCCCCCATCGACACCGACTACTCCCCCTATGACACCGGCTCCTACGCCTCCAGCACCACCTATGTCACCGGCACCGCCGTGGTGAAGGCCTGCACCGAGCTGGTGGAGAAGATCACCAGCGAGGGCGCCCGCCGACTGGGCATCCACCCCGAGCGAGCACGGTTCGACGGCCAGGTGGTCTACGACCACACTAACCCGGATACCCGGATCACCCTAGCCAAGCTGGGCCAGGACTCGGTGGTGGGACCGGGCTCCCAGTGGCTCACCGCCACCGCCAGCCACTGCAGTCCCACCTCGCCGCCGCCGTTGATGGCAGGCTTCGCCGAGGTGGAGGCCGACCTGGAGACCGGTGAAGTCAAGGTGGTGGACTATGTGGGCGTGGTGGACTGCGGCACCGTGGTCAACAAGAACCTGGCCCGCATCCAGGCCGAGGGCGGCATCGCCCAGGGCATCGGCATGGCCCTCTTTGAGGACGTGTGCTATGACGGCCGGGGCATGATGGCCAACAACTCCTTCCTGCAGTACAAGATCCCCAGCCGCACCGATCTGCCCCAGATCCGGGTGGAGTTCGAGGAGAGCTATGAGCCCAACGGCCCCTTCGGGGCCAAGTCCATCGGCGAGGTGGTCATCAATACTCCCGCCCCCGCCGTGGCCCACGCCATCCGCAACGCCACGGGGGTCCAGGTCCGGGATCTCCCCATCACGGCGGAGAAGCTGGTCCTGGGCATGGCACAGAATCGGGAAGAAACCGTTTAACCGTTTAAATGGAAAGACCGGCCGCTGCTCTTGCAGCGGCCGGTCTTTTTTTGCTTTCCACAGCCATTGAGGATGTGAACAGAAAACGGTTGACAATGGTCCGAAATCATACTATCATACCATATAGTATGATTTCGGACCATTAGGGAGGGAAAGATATGGAAGAAAATTCCACTATCAAACGCTACAATCACCTGTTGGGGGAGTTGGAGGGCGTCTATCATGACGCCTCGCTGCTGCTGGGCATGTCGGACAGCGTGTCCCAGATCCTCTATACCATCTGTATCAGCGGCGGTCGTTGTCCGCTCCATGAGATCTGCCGGCAGTGCGGGCTGAGCAAGCAGACGGTGAACTCGGCGGTGCGGAAGCTGGAGAAAGAGGGGGTCGTCTACCTGGAGGCGGTAGACGGCAAGGCCAAACGGGTTTGCCTGACAACGGCGGGGGAGGTCTATGCCGCCGGCACCGCCCAGGAGATCATCCGGATGGAGAACGAGATCCTGGATGCCTGGACGCCGGAAGAGGTAGAGCAGTATGTGGCCCTGGCCGAGCGCTTCCTGATGGGAATGCGGGAGCAGTTGGAGGCGCTGCGGGGACGGAAGGCCCGGGGGAGAGACGTATGATCCGGCTCTCCGACCACTTTACCTGCCGGCGTCTGCTGCGCTTTACCTTCCCGTCTATCGTGATGCTGGTGTTCACCTCCATCTATGGCGTGGTAGATGGATTTTTTGTCTCCAACTTTGTGGGTAAGACCTCCTTCGCCGCCGTCAACTTCATTATGCCTTTCCTGCTCATTCTGGGGTGCGTGGGGTTCATGTTCGGCACCGGCGGCGGCGCTCTGATCGCCAAGACCCTGGGGGAGGGAGACCGGGAAAAGGCCAACCGGATCTTCTCCATGCTGGTGTGGGTTTCCCTCCTCTGCGGCGTGGGCCTGGCCATCCTGGGCCAGCTGCTTCTGGCGCCCGTGGCCGCTCTGCTGGGGGCGGAGGGGGAGATGCTGGCGGACAGTGTGACCTACGGGCGCATCATCCTGCTGGCCATTCCCGCCTACGTCCTCCAGTATGAGTTCCAGTGCCTGTTTGCCACGGCGGAAAAGCCCAAGCTGGGCCTGGCTGTGACGGTGGCGGCAGGCATGACCAACGTGGTGCTGGATGCCCTGTTCGTGGCCGGCCTCTCCTGGGGGCTGGAGGGGGCTGCCGCCGCCACCGCCATGAGTCAGTGTGTGGGCGGGCTGCTGCCGCTGCTCTATTTCAGCCGCCCCAACCGGAGCCTGCTCCGCCTGACCAAAGCCGGGTTGGACTGGCGGGCCCTATGCAAGACCTGCACCAACGGCTCCTCCGAGTTTTTGTCCAACATCTCCATGTCCGTGGTGGGGATGCTCTATAACTTCCAGCTCCTGCGCTACGCCGGCGAGGACGGCATCGCCGCCTACGGAGTCTTGATGTATGTCAGCCTCATTTTCCAGGCGGCTTTTCTGGGCTACTCCGTGGGGACGGCGCCAGTGATCAGCTACCACGATGGGGCGGGACACTATGGAGAGCTCCGGGGGCTCCTTCGGCGGAGCCTGGGTATTGTGGGCGTCTTTGCCCTGCTCATGTTCGCCGCGGCAGAGCTGCTGGCACTGCCGTTATCACGATTGTTTGTGGGGTATGACCCCGCCCTCCTGGCCCTTACCCTGCGGGGCTTCCGGCTCTATTCCTTCTCCTTTCTCTTTTCGGGCCTGGCCATTTTCGGCTCTTCTTTTTTCACTGCCCTGAACGATGGACTGGTCTCCGCCCTCATCTCATTCCTGCGGACTCTGGTGTTCCAGGTGGCAGCGGTGTTGCTGCTCCCCCTACTCTGGGGTCTGGACGGCATCTGGGCGGCCACGGCGGCGGCAGAGCTGCTGGCCGTGGCGGTGACCGCCGCCTTCCTGGTGGGAAAGCGGCGGAAATATCACTATTAAACTGCCCGGTTGGGCAGACACGGGAAAAACAAGGGGACGCCCCGGCCATGCCGGGGCGTCCCCTTGCTCATGCAGGGAGGGGCGGTCCATTTTGGACCGCCCCTCCGGGAAACAGAAATGAAATGCTTACAGCTTGTAGCAAACCTTGCCGGGGTTGAGGATCAGGTTGGGGTCGAAGACCTTCTTGATCTCTTCCATCAGCTTCATGTTGGTGGCGCCCACGCTGCGGGCCAGGTACTCGATCTTGCCCATGCCGATGCCGTGCTCGCCGGAAACCAGACCGCCCATCTCAGTAGCCTTGTCGTAGATCTTGGTCATGAAGTCGTCGACCTGCTTCTTGAACTCATCCAGCTCCATGTCGTTGGCGCAGGTGTAGATGTGCAGGTTGCCGTCGCCGGCGTGGCCGAAGCTCTTGACCTTGAAGCCGTAGTTGGGCTCGATGCTCTTGAAGTAGCCCACGAAGTCGGCAATGCGGCTCACGGGGACGACCACGTCGCACTCGTCCAGCAGCTTGGTCTGCTCCTCGATGCCCTCCAGGAAGGAGGAACGGGCAGCCCAGGCATCCTTCATCTTGGCGGGGGTGTCGGCCACCAGCACGTCCAGAGCGCCGGCCTCCAGGACCAGCTCAGCGGCCTGCTCCACGATGGCGTCGATCTCGTCCTGGGTGTTGCCGTCGAAGGTTACCAGCAGGTAGGCGCCCACATCGGTGCCGCCCACGTTGCGGGGGAACACAGCCTTGCCCAGATACTCCTCGGAGGAGATGAGGATCTCCTTCTCGAAGAACTCCAGAGCCTGGGGATTCATGTGGTTCTTCTTGAACTTGGGCACGGTGGCAATGGCCTCGTCCAGGTTCTCATAGGGGACGATCAGGCTGACGGTGACCTTGGGGGCGGGGATGAGCTTCAGAGTGAGCTCGGTGATGATGCCCAGGGTACCCTCGGAGCCGATCATCAGGTTCAGCAGGGAGTAACCGGAAGAGGTCTTGGACACGTTGGAGCCGAAGTGGACAACCTCACCGGAGGGGAGGACCACGGTCATGGCAGAGACGTAGTCACGGGTGGCGCCGTACTTCACGGCGCGCATGCCGCCGGCGTTGGTGGCGACGTTGCCGCCCAGGGTGGCGAACTTCTCACCGGGATCGGGGGGATACAGGAGGCCCTGCTTCAAGGCATCCTCGGCCAGGTCGTTGAGGAGCACGCCGGGCTGAACGCGGACCACGAAGTTGTCGGTGTCGTAGCCCAGGATCTGCTTCATCTTGGTGGTGCAGATGACCACGCCGCCGGCGATGGGGGTGCAGGCGCCGGCCAGACCGGTGCCGGCGCCGCGGCAGGTGACAGGGATGTGGTTCTCGTTGCAGATCTTCATGACGGCGGAGACTTCCTCCGTGCTCATGACATCGATGGCCACATCGGGCATCCGGGTGCCGTAGATGGGCATCTCGTCGCGGGCGTAGTCGGCGTTGACGTCGGCACCGACGTAGACGCGCTCGGGGGCGACGGCCTTGATCTTCTCAATGATTTCGGGCGTGAGCTGATTGTACTGAGCCATGATCATTTACCTCCTAAAATCTTTCAGGATGTTACTATGTATCTTTTAAATGAAGTGGGATCTTCAGGGCTCGACGATGACGGAGATGCCGTTGGGGATGATGACCAGGTGGGCATCCTTGCCCTTGGCCTCCCGGGCGCGGTCCAGAGCGGTGTCCAGATCGGGGGCGTACTCCAGCTTCATCTCCTCGATGGTCTTCTGCATGGCGGGCTCGGAGACGAAGATGATACGGTGCTTGAGCATCATACGGCAGAGGATCTGGTACTCCCACTGGTCGGGGTCGGTCTTGTCCATGGGGGTGGCCAGGATGCGCTCCATCAGGTGCTCCAGGGTGTCGCAGTCGGCCAGGGCGTGATAAAAGCTGTCGCCGCCGGTGCCGTCGTTGCAGCGGGTGGAGATGATAAGCACGGCGCCGGGAGCGGCGGCCGCCTCAGCGGCGGTCAGGCCCTTCACGGACTGGTACATGTTCTGATCCAGGGGAGCGCCGCCGTTGGAGGTGATGACGATATCGCCCTTCTTCTCAGGCTTGACGCGGCAGTAGCCCTTCAGGAAGGCACAGCCGGTCTCATGGGCCTGGAAGGGATCGCCGGCAAAGGCAGCGGCAACGTGCTTCTCTTCGTCGATGACCACGTTGACGATGTACTGCAGCTTGGCCAGCTTGGCGGCGGCGACCATGTCGTTGTGCAGGGGGTTGCCCTCCAGGATGCCGGTGCGGGCGCAGGGGGAGTCGATGAACTTGGAGCAGTGGTTGCCCAGCACGGTGACCTGGTCGCACACGCCGGGGAGCACGCTCTTGCGGCCACCGGAGAAGCCGGCGAAGAAGTGGGGCTCAATGAAGCCCTCGGCCACCAGCAGATCGGTCTCGGCGGCCACCTTGTCGATGACCAGCTTGGCGCCGGAGGGGAGGACGCCGATCTCCACGTTGCTGGAGGCGTCCCGGCTGTCGTGGCAGACGAACTTTTCCTCGTTGGCAATCTTCTCACCGACTTTGTTCACCAGCTCCTCGTGGCTGGTGGGACGGTGGAAACCGGTGGCGATAAGCAGAGTGATGTCAATATCGGGGTTGCCCTCCCGCAGCTCGGCGAGCATGAAGGGGAGGATGTGCTTGCTGGGCACCGGGCGGGTGTGATCGCTGACGATAATGGTGGCGGTCTTCTTGCCCTTGGCCAGCTCGGAGAGTTTGGCCGAGCCGATGGGATTGGCCATCGCCTTTTTGACGATGTCATCCTCGCTGCCTTCAGCCTTCAGGGTCCCGATGGCGGATTCCAGGACTTCTGCCCCGGTCACATCCCGGCTGAGCTCCAGACCGGTGGTGCCAAAGGGGATTCGCATGTTGATCCCTCCATTTCAAATTTCAGTGCGCTGAGCACCGCAACACGGCAAAACCAAATTTCTTAATTGGTCCTACCTATTTCCTGCATATAAGTTTAGCACAATGCCGCTGAGATGCAAGGGTTTTTAAACAATTTTCTAACAATTCTCCATTCCGCACAATTTGTACTACCAATATTCGGCACTTTGTAGGAAAATGAGGTCTTTGGCAAAAATGCTCTGGACAATGTGCTCACAAAGAGCTAAAATAACTATGAAAATTGGTGGAACCAATGAAAAAACACCCAGATAACAGGCAAAAATGAGGTTAAGCACGCAAAATTGGTAGCACCAATGCTACCGGAAAGAGGAGTGACAAGTTGTGGGAGAGATCGTACTAAAAGGTGTATTGTCGCTGCTGCCCATCATCTGGCTGATTGTGGCACTGACCGGACTGAAGATGGCCGGCCACAAGGCCTGCGTGGGCGCACTGATTATCACCATCGTGGAGTCCCTGTTCCTGTGGAAGATGCCGGCTGTGGACTGTGCCACCTCCGCGCTGGAGGGCTTTGCCTCTGCGCTGTGGCCCATCATCCTGGTCATCATCGCCGCCATCTTTACTTATAATCTGTCTCTGAAGACGGGCGCCATGGACGTCATCAAGCAGATGCTCACCGGCGTCTCCGCCGATAAGCGTGTGCTGGTGCTCCTCATCGGCTGGTGCTTCGGCGGCTTCATGGAGGGCATGGCCGGCTTTGGTACCGCCATCGCCATCCCGGCCAGCATGCTGGCCGGCATGGGAATGGACCCCATCGTGGCCTGCCTGGTGTGCATGCTCGCCAACGCCTTCCCCACCGCCTTCGGCTCCGTGGGTATCCCCACCGTGACCCTGGCCAACGTGACCGGTCTGGATCCCCTGCCCCTGGCCTTCACCACTGTGGTGCAGATGATCCCCTTCATGATCCTGGTGCCCTTCCTCATGGTCATCGTGGGCGGTGGCGGCGTCAAGGCCCTGAAGGGCATGGTGGGCATCACCCTGGTCTCCGGTGTCTCCTTTGTGGTGCCTCAGCTCATCGTGGCCAAGTTTACCGGCCCCGAGCTGGCCGTCATCGTGGGCTGCGTGGTCAGCCTGGGCTGCACCATCCTCATGGCTCGTGCCCGGAAAGGCAAGGAAATCCCTGCTGAGTACAACATGAGTGCCGGCAACACCAACGCTCAGACCATTGACGGCCATAAGGCTCTGGTGTCCTGGCTGCCTTTCATCCTCATCTTTGTGCTGCTGCTGGTCACCTCCAAGCTGGTGCCCCCCATCAACAGCGCTCTGGCCGGCTTCTCCAGCTCCATTAAGATCAGCACCTCTGCCAATGCCGGCAACGCCTCCTTCAGCTGGATCAACACCCCCGGTATCTGGATCTTCGTGGCGGCCATCATCGGCGGCTTCGTTCAGAAGGCCACTCCCAAGATGATGATTGACACTCTTGTGGCCACCGTGAAGCAGATGTCCAAGACCATCATCACCATCATGTCGGTGCTGGCGGTGGCCAAGATCATGACCTACTGCGGCATGATCAACGACATGGCTGTCTTCTTCGTGTCCATCACCGGCAGCTTCTATCCCTTCGTGGCCCCCATCATCGCGGCTCTGGGCGCCTTCATCACCGGCAGCGGCACCAGCACCGAGGTGCTGCTGGGCAGCCTGCAGACTGCGGCTGCTGAGCAGATCGGCGCCTCTCCCTTCTGGCTGGCCGCCGCCAACTCCACCGGCGCCGGTATCGGCAAGATCCTCTCTCCCCAGTGCATCGCCACCGCCGCTGCGGCCGTGGGCCTGGTGGGTCAGGATTCCAAGCTCCTGGGCGGCATCATCAAATGGGCGCTCCTGGAGCTGGTCATCGCCTGCCTGATCGTGGGTCTCCTGGGCGGTATCGTGGTTCCCATCCTGGGTGTCTGATCCCAGTCTATCCTATCAGTGAAAAAGCCCCCGCGCCGCTCAGCGGCGCGGGGGCTTTTCCTGTCGTCAGATGCCGTTGCCAGCGGCTGCGGGACATGGTATACTGCTCACAGAAGCCGCGGGGAATTTTAATGACTTCTTAAGGAACTTGCCCGCCGGACCTTAAAAAAGCAGTGTTATCCTGACCATGAAAGCGGAGGAGTGAGCCCTTTGTATAACATTCTGATCTGTGACGACGACCGGGACATCGTCTCGGCCCTGGACATCTATCTCACCAGCGACGGCTACCAGACCTACCACGCCTACAACGGGATCGAGGCCCTGAATGCGGTGAAGGAGCACGAGATCCACCTCATTCTCATGGATATCATGATGCCTGGAATGGACGGCATCCGGGCCACCGCCAAGCTGCGGGAGACGGAGAACATCCCCATCATCTTCCTCACCGCCAAGAGCGAGGACGCCGACAAGATCCTGGGCCTGAACATCGGGGCGGACGACTATGTGACCAAGCCCTTCAACCCCATCGAGGTGCTTGCCCGGGTGAAGAGCCAGCTCCGGCGGTATACCACCCTGGGCGGTCAGCAGAAGGCGGAGGACGCGCCCCAAATCCTCCGTAACGGCGGCATTGCCATGGACGATGGCGCCAAGTCGGTGACAGTGGACGGGGAAGGGGTCAGCCTTACCCCCATCGAGTACAATATACTCTTACTGCTCATGCGGCACCCGGGACGGGTGTTCTCCACCAGTCAGATCTACGAGCGGGTGTGGAACGACCCCTCTCTTGGTTCAGAGAATACGGTGGCCGTCCACATCCGGCACCTGCGGGAGAAGCTGGAGATCGACCCGGCCAACCCTCGGTACATCAAGGTGGTGTGGGGTCTGGGCTATAAGATGGAGAAGGCGTGAGCCTTCTTCCAAAGGGAGGAAAGTGATGAAGCGGGCCTTTACCAGTCCCGGCGGCAGGGCGGGGCTCTTTCTGGCCGGGGTGATCTTGTGCGCCGTGGCCTTCTGGACGGGGCTCATCACCTTGAGCCAATGGGACAACCTGTGGGTGAGCGGTAGCTATACCGACAGCTACAGCATCTCACGGGTGGTGCAGTTCTATGATTATTATGCCGGGGAGATCGTCGGCCTGCTCCTGCAAGAGAAATGGGACGGGAAGCTGAGCTACACCGACCGGAAGCGGCTGGAGAACCTAAAGAGCATGCTCGCGCCGGAGAACACCAACTATCGGGTGGAGATCCACGCCCAGGACGGCACCCCTCTCTACACCAACCTTCCGGAGGGGACCTCCATGGACAGCGTGTCTGCCGTGGCCCTGTGGGAGCAGACCCTGACCCGGGGAGAGGAGCTCCACGAGTCGGATTACACCGTCTACGACGAGAGCAGTGACCGGAGCGGCCTCATGATCTACCTGGCGGATGGGACCTATGTATTCAGCGATCCCGCCGACTTCGTGGGACAGTATAACGGGTATGGCTACCGGGGCGACGGCGAGGGCCAGGGCTGGAGCGGCGGCTACCGCCAGGCCATGGACAGCCGGGTGGAAACGGTGCCCTTCACCATCCAGAGCGGTGTGCAATGGCCCCTGGCGGCGGATGACTATTTCAGGTCCGACTTTGCCAACTACCAGATCTTTCAGACTTATCTGCCCGCCATCTCCGGGACGGCGGTGGTAACCCTGCTGTGTGCCCTGTGGTGTCTGTGGGCGCTGTGCCGCTCCGCCGGCTATCGAAGAGGAGAGGAGAGAATCCATCTGAGCTTTCAGGACCGCATCCCCCTGGACCTCTACCTGCTGCTGGTGGGGCTCCTGCTGAGTCTCCTTTTGAGCGGTGGAGACTCCATCACCTATTCCATCAACCAGGCGGCGCCCCGTCTGACCCCCTTTGTGGGTCTGGGCATCTTCACTCTGACGGGCAGCGTGCTCTTCCTGTCTGTGACCCAGACCCTGGCGGTGCGGTGGAAGGCGGGACATATGTTCCGGAACACGCTGATCTGGCGGCTGTGCCGCTGGCTGGGCCGGGTGATCGGAGAGGCCGCCGCCAACTGGAGCGTAACGAAACGTCCGGTGAAAACCTTCCTTTTGTACCTGCTGGGTACCGCCATCACCACCCCCACGGTAGTGCTTGTGCCGATCTATCAGGGCTATGTTCTCTGGCGGCTGTGCCGCTGGGTACGGCAGTGGCGGGCCATCCGGGAGGGGACCGAGCGCATCGTGGGCGGTGAACCCGACTACAAGATCGATACGGATGGGATGTATCGGGACCTCCGGGAGCACGCTGGGCAGCTCAACGACCTGGGCGCTGCCATCGGCAGCGCCGTGGAGGAGCGGCTCAAGAGTGAGCGGTTCAAGGCCGAGCTCATTACCAACGTCTCCCACGACCTCAAGACCCCTCTCACCTCTATCATCAACTATGTGGATCTGCTGAAGAAGGTGGACATCCAGGACCCCAAGGCCCGGGAGTATATCGCCGTGCTGGACCGGAAGAGCCAGCGGCTCAAAAAGCTCACTGAGGATCTGGTGGAGGCATCCAAAGCCTCTACGGGGAGCCTGACCGTGGTGCGGGAAAAGATGGGCTTTACCCAGCTGTTGGACCAGGCCCTGGGGGAGTACCAGGAGAAGTTTGAAAAGAGCGGTCTGACCCCAGTGCTCACCACAACCGACCATGAACTCTATGTGGAGGCCGATGGTCGCCACCTTTGGCGGATCATCGACAACCTGCTGGGCAACTGCGTCAAATACGCCCTGCCCGGGACCCGGGTCTACCTGGACGTGCGGAGCTGGGAGGGCAGCGTGGTGCTGTCGGTGAAGAACATCTCCCGGGACCCCCTGAACATCCCGGCGGAGCAGCTCATGGAGCGGTTTGTCCGGGGGGACGTGTCCCGGACCACCGAGGGCTCCGGCCTGGGCCTCTCCATCGCTCGGAGCCTCACCGAGCTCCAGGGGGGCGCCTTCCGCCTGGACATCGACGGAGACCTCTTCAAGGCGGTGGTCACCTTCCCGGAGTACCGGGAGCCGGAGGCACTTGAGAAACCTCAGACAGAGCAGCCGTAACAAGGAGAGCCCGCCCGGCGCGGTCAGCGCCGGGCGGGCTTTTTCCACCCTTTGTGGAAAAGGAGATTGCCTCCGGCCCTGATTTGGGTTAGAATGGGGGCAGCAGGCAAAACTTTACCCAAAGGAGGTAGTTCCGATGTATGACATCGTCATTGTAGGGGCCGGTCCCGCCGGCCTGACCGCCGCCCTGTACGCCCGCCGGGCGGGCCACAGCGTGCTGGTGCTGGAAGGGGGCGTCCCCGGCGGCCAGGCCGTGACCACACCCCATGTGGAAAACTGGCCGGGCACCCTGTCCATCTCCGGCCCTGATTTCGCCATGGGCCTCTATCAGCAGTGTGCCGACTTGGGCACCCAGTTCCAGTTCTCCGCCGTCACCGGCTTTGAGGACAAAGGGGACGTGAAGGTGGTCCACGCCGGCGAGGAGACCTATGAGGGCCGCACCCTCATCCTGGCCAACGGCGTCCAGCGCCGGAAGCTGGGCGTCCCGGGAGAGGAAAAGCTGGGCGGCAAGGGCGTGAGCTACTGCGCCACCTGCGACGGCAGTTTCTTTAAGGGCAAGGAGGTGGCTGTGGTGGGCGGCGGCAACACCGCCGTGGAGGATGCCATCTATCTGGCCTCCATCTGCCCCACGGTGTGGCTCATCCACCGCCGGGACAAGCTCACCGCCCAAAAGTACCTGGTGGACAACCTGAAGACCAAGGAGAACGTAAAGCTCCTTACCGACCACAAGGTGCTGGAGATCCAGGGGGACAAACAGGTGGAGGCCATCCGGCTCATGGGGCCGGAGCACCAGCGCATCCTCCATGTCTCCGCCGTCTTTGCGGCGGTGGGGCTCATCCCCGACAATCAGAAGTTCTCTCCCCCTCTGAAGCTCAACGAGTATGGCTATATCCAGGCCGGCGAGGACTGCGCCACCAATGTGCCCGGCGTCTTTGTGGCCGGAGACAGCCGCTCCAAGGAGCTGCGGCAGCTGGTTACCGCCGCCTCCGACGGCGCCATGGCCGCCAGCAAGGCCGGCCAGTATCTGGGCGCGGTGTAACGAATATGTGAAAGAGCCCCCGTCCTTTCCGGTTGGAAAGGACGGGGGCTCTTTTGTTCAGTCGGTGCTTTCGCGGACCCGGCGGCTCTTTTCGCCCAGAACGGGCAGGGTGAGTGTGCTGCCGTCGGTGGCGGTGGAGATGAGGTAGCGGTAGACCCTGGCCTTCTGCTCGTCGTAGAGGTCCAAGTCCTGATAGAGGTTCTTGTAGTAGTCAAAGGTGTCCCGTTTCATCCGAATGACCCGCCGGAGGGTGGCCTGGCTGGTGATGAGGCTGCCCGGCCGCTTGTGGTAGTAGTAAAGGGGCTTGGGCACCGCTGCCACCAGACGGACGTGGCGGATATATTCCAGATTGAAGAGAAAGTCCTCGCTCCAGTTTACATCCTCCGCAAAGCGCAGACCCTGCTTTTCCACGATAGACCGGCGGTAGAGCTTGTTCCACAGGGCGCCATAGTAGTAGTTGGCCGGGGCCTTCACCATCTCCTGGGCAAATTCCTGCCGGGTGAGGAGCCGCTCCCCTTTGATGTGGCCCCGCTGGGCCTGCTTTTCCCCGTCCACCCGGAAGAAATGGGAGATGACCAGGTCGGCGCCGGTGCTCTGGGCGGCACGGACCAGGGTCTCGGTGGCGTCAGGGGTCAGGCGGTCGTCGCTGTCGGAGAACTGGAGGTAATCTCCCCTGGCCACCGCCAGGGCGGAGTTCCGGGCGGCGGAGACCCCGCCGTTGGGCCGGTCCAGAAAACGGATGCGGTGGTCCACCCGGGCGGCGGCGACGCACAGCCGGCCGGAGCCGTCGGTGCTGCCGTCATTGACCAGAATGATCTCCAGGTTGGGCCAGGTCTGGCCTCGGAGGCTCTCCAGACAGGTACCCAGATAGACCTCAGAGTTGTAGACGGGGACGATGATGCTCACAAGGGGCTTATCCAAAAAGACACCTCACAAATAGGCCGTCCTGTGGACGGCGGGGCGGAAGGGAATGGGTCAGCCGGGGCGGTGGGGCTCCAGACCCAGCTGATAGAGGGCATTGGACCAGGAGCCGCAGGCATCCTGAAGCCGCCGGCGGACGGGGAGGGGGATCTCCCGGCGCTCCGGCGGGCGGCCCAGCCGCCGGGCGGTCTCAGCTACTGTCTCCAGATCCTGGGCGGTGGTCTCGTCCACCCGAAGCAGGCGGTAGTAGCAGTCATGGAGACTCCCCCGATGCCGGGCGGGCGGCTTGCCGCTGCGGTCCCCCAGACGGGTGTTGGAGAAGGGGGCGATGCGCCGGACCGGCTCCAGGTCCAGCTGCTCCAGCACCCGCCGCCAGGAGCCGCATCGCCGGACCAGGGTTTCCACAGTCTTGGGGTCCACCTCCCGGCGGAGGGGTGCCCGGTTGAGCTCTTCCGCCCGGCGGTGGACGGCCTCCAACAGAGGCTTGTACTCCGCCTCCAGGGGGCCGAGCGGGGGGAGGGGAGCGGTGTCCAGAACACCGGCGGCGGCGAGCACCTCGCCCCAGGTCTTGTACTGGTGCCGCAGGCCCCGGAGGACCTCCGGTAGGTCGGAAGGGTGGGGCATGCGTCCCAAAGTCTTTCGGGCCTCGCGCACCTGTGCCAAAAGCCTTTGGCTTTCCTGCTCCTCGGCCTGGACTTGCTCCAGGCGCTTGCCGCAGCGGCCGGCGGAGCGGCTTAGCCCGGCGGCCCGGAGGGCGTTGGGCCAGTTTTTGAACCGGGCCCGCAGATAGATGCGGCAGCTCCAGTGGACTTCGTTCTGGGCGGGGGAGCGGCCCAGGGCCGCAGCCCGCTCCCGAAGCAGATCCAACAGCTCCTGGTCGGAGCAGCTCTCGTAGAGCTGCCGCCCCTGGGGACCGTCCAGACCGTAGCGAATGGCTTCTCTGCCCCGGGGTTCGGTCTCGATCTGACCCGCTAGGGCGTGGAGCTCCCGCCGGCGCCGGCGCAGCTCCCCCTCTGTCAGCATGTTATCCATGCTTTCCGTCTCCTCTCTCCGTGGGGGGGACAGGGCCGGGCCTCTGAGTGCCGGTCCGTCCCGGGTGGATGGGAGACAGTACGCCCATGGCTGGCTCGGGTTTTGGCCCATACAGCACCCGGCGCCGGACTCTCACCGGCTCCTGGTGAAGCGTGCCGCGCTCTGCGCGTCCGCACCGCAGCTGTCTCGTTTGCAGAAAAATATTATAACACGATTTTCTTCATACCTGCAAGAGAGGCGGAGCGGGGAAGTTTCATCTGGCGATTGCCTTTTTGATAAAAAAAGGATATACTGAGCAGGATAAAGTTTGCGCAAGGAGGCCCGCTATGGACAAGATCAAAATGACCACCCCCCTGGTGGAGATGGATGGGGACGAGATGACCCGCATCCTCTGGAAGGACATCAAAGAGATCCTGCTGGAGCCCTACATCGATCTGAAGACGGAGTATTACGACCTGGGGCTTCCCCACCGGGAGGAGACCCGGGACCAGGTGACGGTGGACTCCGCCGAGGCCACCAAGAAGTACGGCGTGGCGGTGAAGTGCGCCACCATTACTCCCAACGCCCAGCGGGTGGAGGAATATAAGCTCTCTCAGATGTGGAAGTCCCCCAACGGCACCATCCGCGCCATCCTGGACGGCACCGTCTTCCGGGCCCCCATCATGGTCAAGGGGATCTCCCCGGTGGTGAAGAACTGGAAAAAGCCCATCACCATCGCCCGTCACGCCTTCGGTGACGTCTATAAAAACACCGAGTACAAGGTCCCCGGACCCGGCAAGGCCGAGCTGGTCTTCACCCCCGCGGAGGGCGAGCCCGTCCGCCAGACCATCTATGACTTCACCGGCGCCGGTGTCCTTCAGGGCCAGTTCAACACCGTGTCCTCCATCTCCTCTTTTGCCCGCTCCTGCTTCCAGTATGCCCTGAGCAGCAAGCAGGATCTGTGGTTTGCCACCAAGGACACCATCTCCAAGCAGTACGACCACACCTTCAAGGACATCTTTCAGGAGATCTTCGACGCCGAGTACGCCAAGGCCTTTCAGAAGGCGGGCATCGAGTACTTCTATACCCTCATCGACGATGCGGTGGCCCGGGTTATCCGTAGCGAGGGCGGTTTCATCTGGGCCTGCAAGAACTATGACGGTGACGTGATGAGTGACATGGTCTCCACCGCCTTCGGCTCCCTGGCTATGATGACCTCGGTGCTGGTCTCCCCCGACGGGAAGTACGAGTACGAGGCCGCTCACGGCACCGTCACCCGGCACTACTACAAATACCTCAAGGGGGAGGAGACCTCAACCAACCCCATCGCCACCCTCTTCGCCTGGACCGGCGCCCTCCGGAAGCGGGGCGAGCTGGACGGCATCGGCGCTCTCATGACATTCGCCGACAAGCTGGAGGCCGCCTCCATCGCCGTTATCGAGGGCGGCACCATGACCAAGGATCTGGCCGGTCTGTGGGAGGGGGAAATCCCCGCCAGCGTGGTCAACAGCCGCCAGTTCCTGGAGGCCATTCGGGACGAGCTGAATCAGCGGCTCTGAGCCTCTGAGGTGAGAAAACCGCCCTCTTCCTCATGTGAACGGAACCAGTAAGCGCGGACAAGAGATCCAATACCCCCCTAATGTAGGAAAATAGAAGTACTACATTAGGGGGGTATTATCATATCAAAAGGTAACATCTACTTCTCTCTTGAAAAAGCATAAGCCACGCAAAAGAGGATCAGCTTATCAGCGAGGCCCTTATTTTAACAAAGTTGAGGAGTATATTCATTGGCACCTATAAGATGTGTCAAAAAGCCGCGCTGAATATGGATCGGGACATCGTAAAGGCAGGGATCGGAGAGAATACAATCATTGCCCAGCCAGAGCGTATCATAACTACCCTACAAGCTAGAAAACACTGGAGTCTAGAATCGGGCTGAGACAGAACTGCCGGCCCATCAAGGGATGGAATCCCCTGATGGGCCGGTTTTGCTGCTTACGGGAAAATATATGCTCAAAGGGTGCACAGAATGAGCTTGCAATACGATAAACTCACGCCAAAACAGCGCTGGTTGCGGGATATTTGTTGTAGTGGAGAGACAAAGAAGTCAGGCACCTCGGCGTGACTACCAATGGGTGAATACCAGGCTAGACCAATGGGGAGCAGCAGGAAGCGAGGCCGCTCCATTCAGTAGGTTTTTTCTCCGTCTTTTCCCACGACGACGGTCTGTATAAGATTGAAGCCTAGGAAACGGAAGAGATAGTCCTCGTTGGCTTTCCGTACCTCCGAATAGGTGTCGCAGCCGCTGTGCTGGGTATAGACAAGATAGAGAGCCTTCCCGGAGATGAGCGACTGGCCACCGCCGCGGTACAGAGGATAGAGACGGTCGCAGAGGGTCTTCATCTGGCCGGAGAGGGTGCCAAAATAGACAGGGGAGGCGATGATGACGGCCTCGCTGTCCTGGATCTCCTGAATGACCATTTCTGCGTCATCCTTTTGAGAGCATCCGGGGGTCTTTCTGCAATAGTTGCAGCCGCAGCAGGAGGCTACTTTTAGATCGTCTACAAAATGAATGGTGGTCTGCTGCCCGTCGGGGTCCAGGGTGCGGGCGAGCTGCTGCGCCTTTGCCGCAGTGGCGCCATTTTTGCGCCGGCTCCCGATCAGTACCAGTGTTCTCATGATTTGATCTCCTGTGTTGCAATGATGTCGGCGCCGGTGCCGCATACGTTGGCCAGGATCACATCTCCCACCTGGACGGGCAGCTTGGCCCGGTGGCGGAAGATCTCCTGCACGCAATCCATCATCAGCCGTTTGGGAATGGGACGAGAGGTCTTTACACTCAGGGGGGCCTCACGGCCCTCAGCCCGCATCAGGGAGGTGAGAACCCGCATGGGCTCTATGGCTTCCTGTCTGGCATACTGCTCTCCTTTGGGACAGATGTTTCCGCTGACAGACAACACCGTGTTGCCCTCCATCTGAACGGTCAGGCGGCAGCCCATGGGGCAGTTGATACAAACCATCTGTTTCTCCACGTTGTTACACCTCCACCCGCAATGTGATTTTATCGGCAGCGCCGCGCAGAAGCTCCCGGTCTACCGACAGGGTGCACATCTCGCCCGGCGTCAGAACCATTTTTTTCACCTGCTTGACACAGGAGCCGTCCAGATCCACGCACACCTTGCAGTTGGTATATTTGCCTCTCGGACGGAACATGAAATCCACCTTCTCGCTCCCTTGGCGGTGAACAAACTGCGGAACGGCGCCGTTCACGCCAAAGCCGTCCTCGACAGGAATGGCGGGCTGCTCCGACTTGGCCTGGGCACGGAGATAGCGGGCGGCGTTGGCGCCTGCGCGGCCACCCTCGGCGCTGACATGGTCCACCAGATCATGGACATGGAGCACGTTTCCGCAGGAGAATACGCCTGGCAGCGAGGTCATCAGATCGTCGTCCACAATGGGGCCCTTCGTGGCAGGGGAAAGCTGGATACCCGCCGACTTGCTCAGCTCGTTTTCCGGGATCAGACCCGCAGAGAGGATCAGGCAGTCGCAGGGGATGTCAAATTCCGTGCCGGGAACGGGGCGACGCTGGGCGTCCACCTGGGCCACGGTGACGGACTGCACTCTGCCCTTACCTTGGATGCGGATAACGGTGCTGTTGTAGCTGATGGGGATATTGAAGTCCTCCAGGCACTGGGAAATGTTGCGCGCCAGGCCGCTGGAGTAAGGCATGATCTCCACCACGCGCTCCACTTCAGCCCCTTCGATGACAAACTGCCTGGCCATGATGAGGCCGATATCACCGGAACCCAGAATGACGATCTTCTTGCCGGGCAGATAGCCTTCCAGGTTCAGATAGCGCTGGGCGGTACCGGCGGTCAGGATGCCCGCACAGCGGGACCCGGGGATCATCAGTGCGCCGCGGGGACGTTCCCGGCAACCCATGGCCAGGATGATGGCCTTGGCCTGAATTTCAAAGAGCCCCTCCTCGGGATTCATGGCCGTAATCACCTTGTCCTTCGAGATGCTGAGGGCAAAGGTGTTCTGCATGCAGGGGAAGCCGGCCTCGATGGCCTCGTCGGAGATCCGCTTTGCGAATTCCACGCCGGTCAGATCCTCTTTATATTTGTGGACACCAAATCCGTTGTGGATGCACTGGCGCAGAATACCGCCCAGATAGGCGCTGCGCTCCAGGACTAGGATATCATCGATCCCCTGCTTCTTTGCCTCAATGGCGGCGGACAGGCCTGCGGAGCCACCGCCGATGACGACCAGTTCTGCCTGTTTCATGCCTTCTCCCCCTTTTCCGCTTCGCAGGCTCTTCCAACCAGTACGTTGGAGTGGCCTCCAGACTGCGTGATCTCCATCGGTGATTTACCCAGCTCCACGCACAGGATCTGGAGTACCTTGGTGCTGCAGAAGCCACCCTGGCAGCGGCCCATGCCCGCCCGCGTTCTCATCTTGACGCCGTTGATACTCCGGGCGCCCACGGGACGGCGAATGGCGTCTCTGATCTCAGCCTCGGTGACCTGCTCGCACCGGCAGACGATCTTGGCATAATCCGGGTCGGCGGCGATGGCGGCCCGGCGCTCCTCTGGGGTCATGGTCCGGAAGCAGGACTTGATCTCCCGTCCGGGCAGATAGCCGGCCTTGGGCTGCAGGTGCTCCCGATCCACCAGGATCTTTACCATGTCTACCGCGATGGCGGGGGCGGCCGTCACGCCCGGCGACTCGATGCCGGCCAGGTTGATGAACCCAGGGGCGTCCTCCGGCTCACCCAGAATGAAGTCGTCCCGGTCGGGGTGGGCCCGGCTACCACCGTAGACGGTGATGACGGCGTCCCGGGGGAACTTGGGGACATGCTTGCTGATGGGGAGATATTTCCACTTGTCCTCAAAGTAATTGACGATCTTGTCGATGCCCTCCTGGGTGCTGTCGCAGAAGTCGGGATCGTCCACCTCGTCGGCGTTGCATCCCAGAATGATCGTTCCGTCCACGGAAGGCATCAGGCCCATGCCCTTGGTGTGGCCGCCGCCGGGCAGCGGCTCGGGGGTCTGACAGATGGTGACCTTGGTGTACTGTGCCAGCTCCCGGTCCAGGATCAGGTGCTGCCCCTCGCGGGGGATGATGCGGAAGGTATCCTTGGACACCATATTGTTGAACTTGTCGGCATAGGTGCCAGCGCAGTTGAATACGTAGCGGGTGGTGTAAGCGTCGTCGGCGGTGCGGACGATCCAGCCCTTTTCGGAGCGCTCCACCGCCTCCACCTTGGCGGACGTCTCAAAGACCACGCCGTTACGGGCGGCATTTTCCGCCATGGCGATGGCCAGGCTGTAAGGACAGACCATGCCGCTGTCGGGGACCCAGAGGCCGCCGATGACCCCTTCGCCCATGTCCGGCTCGATCTCCAGCAGGGCGGCGCGGTCACAGACCTTGGTCTCCACACCATTGCGGTCACCCATCTCCTTGAGGTGACGGACTTCATCCATCTGCGCCTCATTGGTGGCAAAAATGATCATGCCGTTTTTACAGTAAGGTACCTCCAGCTCGGCGCACAGATCCGGGTACATCCTGCTGCCCCGGACGTTATAAATGGCCTTGTTGGTGCCGGGCTCCGGGTCGTAACCAGCATGTACCGTGGCGGAGTTTCCTTTGGTGGTGGCGGCGCAGATATCATGTCCCTTTTCCAGTACCAGCACCTTCAAATCATATTTGGAGAGCTCCCTGGCCACGGAGCAGCCGCTGATCCCTGAGCCGATGACGATCGCATCCCACATAAAACAATACCTCCCAGTTTGGTTGGGCCGCCCGCCCGAAAGATGTGCCCATACAGATTGAAGAATATGCATGTAAAGCGCACCAGTGGTACTACCAATATAATGCACCCACACATATCTTTGTCGAGCTTAAGTATAAAGAGATTTTTGACGTTGTCAAATTTGGGCATCTTATCCGATTGGATAGGGAGGGACAACCGCCAAGAAAGAGAAAAAATGTGTCATCTCGTTTCCAGGTCCAGATAAAAAACGATGAAAATACGATATTAAGGAGCGTTTTGACCATGCCGATGGGGCTGGAGGCTCATCTTCATATGTAAAGTTGCGGCGTATATGTAGAATGTCTGGAATCTAAGGCGGATCATTTTTGGTGAATTTCACTGTTTAACGGTTTAAAGTCGTTTATATATCGCAAAACGCTATTTAAATCCGGTTATATAGCGTTTTGCGAAGTTTACAAGGACAAATAATTATGCGAAAATTTATGTCAGCAAATGGGCAGAAGGGGCAATGACAGCCGTTTGCAGCAACAGGCGTGCAATGCGGTATTGGCGGTATCGTATCTGCAACAATGTTTTGAGAAACTCTGGAGGTGCAACAATGGCAATCATCAGTCAAGTGATCGTCTACATCATGGTCGTCTTTATGGCGATCGGAGCTATCGACCGTATGTTTGGCAGCAAGCTGGGCCTGGGTGACGAGTTCGAGGGCGGCTTTAACGCCATGGGCGGCCTGGCCCTGGGTATGGGCGGAATCATGGTCACCGCCGACCTCATCGGACAGGTTCTTACCCCCACCGTGGGCGCTCTTTTCGCCGCCATTGGCGCAGATCCCTGTATGGCGGGTTCCCTGATCCTCTCCATTGATACCGGTGGTTACGCCCTGGCTCACGCAATCCAGCCTAACAATCCTGACATTGCCAACTACTCCGCCATCATCCTGGCCTCCATGATGGGCCCCACCATCGCGTTCAACATCCCCATCTGCCTGGGTATCATGGACCCCAAGGACAAGCGCTTCCTGGCCGTGGGCACCCTCTCCGGCATCATCTGCATTCCCTTCGCCTGCATCATCGGCGGCCTGGTGGCCGGCTTTGATCCCGGCATGGTGCTCATCAATATCGTCCCCGTGCTCATCTTTGCCGTGCTCATCGCTCTGGGCATGAAGTTCATCCCCAATGGCATGATCAAGGGCTTCAACGTCTTCTCCAAGCTCATGATTGCCTACCTCAGCTTCTTCCTCGGCCTCGCCGTCCTCCAGGAGCAGACCCCCATCCACATCATCGACCTGCTCCCCCTGGAGAGCGTGTGGACCACTGTTGGTCTGATCGCCATGATGCTGGCCGGCGCCTATCCTCTGGTGAAGGTCATCACCCGCGTCTTGGGCGGCCCTCTCGGCAAGGTGGGCAAGCTCATCGGTGTCAACGACGTGACCATCGCCGGCATGATTGCGTGCTGCGCCAACTGCATCCCCGCTTACAACATGCTCAAGGATATGGATAACAAGGGCAAGGTGCTCACCATCGCCTTCTCCTGCTGCGCCTCCTTCGCCCTGGGCGATCACCTTGGCTTCTGCGCCGGCGTGGAGCCCGACCTCATCGCCCCCATGGTCGTGGCCAAGCTGGCCGGCGGCATTCTCTGCATCATCAGTGCCATGTTCTTCCTGAAGCTGGACAGCAAGCAGCTTGAGGAGACCGCCGCCTGACGAGCGGCACAGGTTCACGCACATCTAACGACTTAGGGATAAGGTAGTTATGGTCCAGAAAAAAAGCAACAAACGCAGAGATATCCTCATTCTGCTTGCCGTTCTCCTCATCGCCTTGGCGGCCTACTTTTTGACCCGGGACCGGTTTACGGGCCTGTTCAGCGGAGGCTTAGACGATCCGGCGGATGACGAGGAAAACCTGTATTACTCCATCGAGTATGAGATCTCCTCCGCCCATGTGCTGGAGCGGGGAGGCATCGTACTGAAGAATGCAGGCGACCTCATCAAGGCGGTGGAGCTGTCATCCGGCATTGAACTGGATGTCACCGATCTAGGCGAGCGGAGTCAGGCCCCCATCCTGGATTTCGCTGAATATGTAAGCTACATTTACATGTTTGACGGAAATACGGTATACCGGAGCCAGCTGGACGGCAGTGAGCTCCGGGCCACAGTGGAGGACTGCGTCAAATTTGAGCCTATGGGGGACTACATTTACAGCCTCCAGCCCGCCAACGGCGCATATTACCTCTTCCGGTGCAGCATCATCGGCACCTATGAGCAGCAGCTTTTCTCCGAGCCCTTCCTGGATTTCCGGGCCTATGACGGCAATCTCCTGCTCCAGCGGGAGAACGGGGACTGGTGGTGGTACAACGTCACCACGCAGAACTCGGCTGATCTGGTCCTCCCGGAAGAGGCGAGGGAAATCCTCCTGGACAGGGAAGGTGTGCTGTATCTGACGGATACCGGGCTATACCGGGTGAGCTATGGCGGCAAGGAGGGAACGGCACTCTACGAGGGTACTGTGGAGGCCTATACAGTGGGCCCTCACGGCCTGGGGCTCCTGCTCAATGAGGGTTCGGACGGACAGTGCGTAGCTGCCGTCTGCGGACCATCCGGAGAGGAGCTTACGCGGTTGGAAGGGGAGACCTTTTCTCCAGAAAGCGCGCTGGACCTTTCTGCCGACTACCTGTTCGTAACCGATGAAACGGGCATCACTCATTGTTCGCCCACCGATACTCCCACATGGGAGGTCCTGTTTGAAAACTGAATCAGGAGGGAATCGTTATGAGTAAATTGCTGGTCGGCATCGATATGGGCACCACGGCTCTGAAGATCGCTGCTTTTGACACCGCCGGGAAACTGCTGGGCAGCGCCACGCTGGAGTATACGCTCTATACACCCCAGAGCTATTTTGTGGAATCGGACCCGGCCGTCTATATGGACGCTATTGAGAAGGGCTTTGCAAAGCTCGCCGAGAAGGGCATCCCCATTAAGGACGTGGTGGCGCTGGGCTTCTCCAGCCAGAGCGAGACCATGTTCTTTGTGGATGAAAACTGCAAGCCGCTGCGCAACTCGATCAGCTGGATGGACAACCGGGCTGTGGAGCAGTCCCAGCGCCTGGAGAAAAAGTATGGAAATGAGCTGTGCTACAAGCATACCGGACAGGTGAGCTGGGGTGCCAACTGGCCTGCCACAAAGGCTCTCTGGGTCAAGGAGAACGAGCCGGAGGTATGGGCCAAGACCAAAAAGATCCTGCTGATCGAGGACTTCATCATCTACCAGCTCACCGGACGGTACGTGGCCGACTGTGCCATGCTCACCTCCACCCTGTACTGGGATATCACTACCAAGAAGTACTGGAAGCTGATGCTGGATGAGCTGGAGCTCACCGAGGACTATTTCCCTGAGATCCTGGAGCCCGGCGAGCTGGTGGGCAAGATCCTGCCCGATATGGCCGAGAAACTGGGCTTGAGTCCTGACACTCAGGTCTGCACCGGCGCCATGGACAATGCCATCGGCGCCCTGGGTGTGGGCGCCTACCGGCCCGGTGTGTTCTCTGAAAGCATCGGCTCCACCCTGGCAGTCTGCGTTCCTACCGACAAGATCGTCTATGATCCCAATCAGCAGATGCCTGTGCACTACTACACCATGAAGGACACCTATATGATGCACACCTTTACCTCCGGTGGTATCTGCATGCGCTGGTTCCGTGATAAGTTCTGCCAGATGGAAAAGGCCATGGCGGAGCAGCTGGGGGATGATGATTACAATCTGTTGACCAGGCAGGCGGAGAATATCCCCGCTGGCAGCGACGGGCTCTCCTTCCTGCCCCATCTGAGCGGCTCCCTGGCTCCCGACGTGAATCCCCATGCCACTGGCATTTTCATGGGCATCACGTTGATGCACACCAAGGGGCATTTCATCCGGGCCATTATGGAGTCTCTTGGCTACCTGGTCCGCCGCAACATCGACGCTCTGGAGGCCATGGGCCTGCATATCGACGAGGTCCGTGCCTTTGGCGGCGGCTCCAAGAGTCCTCTCTGGAATCAGATCAACGCTGACATTCTGCAGCGCACCATCTGTGTGACCAGCTCCAAGGAGGCTGCCTGCCTGGGTGCCGCCATCCTGGCCGGGTATGCAGTGGGTATCTTTGACAGCATTGAGAAGGCCTGTGATAGCATGGTAGAGGTGGTCGCCCGCTACGAGCCCTCCCCCGAGAACAAGGCGGTCTATGACCACGGCTATGAGATCTACAAGAAGATGCAGACCGATTGTGCCGAGCTCTTTGAGATGGTGAACGGCAACGATTGACGCGGGAGTCATTTTGTATTAACCTCAAACGAAAAGAGGAAAGGACGTTTCAGTCCTTTCCTCTTTTTGCTTTTTAAATGCTGCGGTCCCGATAAGCGCCCTTTGCTCGGAATACAGGGGCCACATAGACCTCCAGACCGGCCTCCCGCAGCTTGTCAATATAGTATGGGTCGGCCTCGTCATCCGTGATCAGGGCCGTGATCTCATCTAGAGATGCCACCGGAGAAATGCTGTTCCGGTCCAGCTTGGAGCTGTCGCAGAGGATATATTTTTCGCGAGCACACATCAAAAGGTTGCGCTCGACCTCACCTACCAGGATATTGGCGCTGCATGCCCCGTTCTCCAGATTAAATGCGTCACAGCCAATGAAGGCCTTGTCCGCATGGTTGGCAGAGAACAGATCCCCTGAGTTGGGGCCGACCACACATCCGGTGCGCCCGCGCACGATGCCGCTGTTGATCCGCACCTCTAGGCTGTGGTTCTGCATGACCAAGTTGGCCACAATGATGGAGTCGGTGAGGATCAGAGAATCTTTGAGCTTGAGAAGATAGACGCATAACTCGGCTACTGTGGAGCCGCCGCCCAACGCAATGGTATTTCCGTTGGTCACAAATTCCATGGCGACAGAGGCGATGGCTTTTTTCTGTGGAATATTGATGAGTGATTTTTTATCCATCGGCTCATCCCGGTTGGCATCTACGCTGATGGCGCCTCCATGGGTGCGGATCAGCAGTCCGTTTTTCTCCATATCAGCCAGTTTTTTGCGGATTGTAGAGGGTGCCAGGTGAAATGTATCGCACAATTCCTGGACAGTCACCTTAGTGTGGACCTCCAAAAGATGAATGATGTAACTCTCCGTATTCTGAAAAAAGTCCTTTTTGGTCAACTTTTTTCACCTCCACCTTCGCGGTATTTCACAGTTCTATTACATGTAGGGCGAAGATCTAAATATGCTTTATGTTTATTTAGTATACTTGCTCTTGGCTTAAATTGCAATTAGCAACCAGGTACTTGGAAAAAATTTTTGTTTAATTCAACAAAGTTATTTTTGTATTTTTAATAGTTTTGACAAGGAAGGAATCACGCGGCACTTCAAAACAATCACATCGCCATTTTGAGCGCTCAAACAAGCACTTTGACGCCTCTGGGCTGTTTGATTTTTGTGTAAAAGTGCGCTTATAATGAGGTTGCAAGTTCGACCGCCAAAAGAACCTGTCACTGCCCGCTCATTTTCGTGAGACTTAATGTTTGTCATCTGTGAAATGAAAAAGGAGGAACTCTCTCATGACCAGAAAGCCGAATCTCATCGTGATGCTCACCCACAACGATGTCACGGTTCCCGATGCCTATGAAATCTTTGAAAGCAGCAAGGACCTGGAGGTCCAGCACTGGGGCTTCAAGAACGTAGGCCTTCCCAAGGACGAGATGAAGAAGCTGGTCGACGCCATGAAGGCCGCCGGCAAGACCACCTACCTGGAAGTGGTCACCTATGATGAGGAGTCCTGCATGGATGCCGCTAAGACGGCAGTAGAGTGCGGCTTTGACACCCTGATGGGCACCGTGTACTATGACGCCGTGCATCAGTATCTGAAGGAGCAGAACATGGAGTACAGCCCCTTCGTGGGCCGTGTATCCGGCTCTCCCAGCATCCTGGAGGGCACCAATGAGGAGATCATCCAGAATGCTAAGGATCTGATGGCCAAGGGCATCACCGCTTTTGATATCCTGGCCTATCGCCATGTTGTGGACGGCGAGAAGCTGGCCCGGGAATTCTGCGCCGCCATCGACGCCAAGGTCTGCATCGCCGGCAGCATCTCCAGCTATGAGCGCATCGACACCATGTTTGACATCGGGCCCTGGGGCTTCACCATGGGCAGCGCGCTCTTCACAAAGAACTTTGTGGCGGAAGGGTCTTTCCGAGACAATCTGAACGCGGTCGCCACGTACATGAAAAACAAGTAAGTTCCTTTTCGGGTCCCCACTGAGCAGTCTATCCACAGACCTCCGAAAGATGGAATGGATCTCTTTGGGGAAGGAACCAGGCAAACGAAAGGGCATTGTACGTCGGGGAAATACGCGTACAATGTCCTTTTCTTTTCACCCGGCAGGGCGCGGTGGAGGCCGCGCATGCCGGAGCACAGAATACGGAGGTGATCGGAGCATGGAGCTCCAAGCTCAGTATCCCGTAAATCAGGACCCCAAGGGCATCCTGCCGCATATTCGGCATTTTGCGTTGGACATGGACGGAACGGTCTACCTGGATGAGACCTGGATCGATGGCGCCATGGACTTTCTCAGGCGCATCGAGGAGACGGGACGGACCTATTGCTTCATGACCAACAACTCCTCGAAGAACGCAGAGGTATATGTGGACAAGCTCCACCGCATGGGTCTGGACATCGATCCCAAGACCCAGCTCATCACGTCCGGCCATGCCACCATCGCCTATTTGAACCGACACTTTCCTGGAAAGCGGGTCTTTCTCCTGGGGAACAAGGTCCTGATGGACGAATTTGAAGCGGGTGGCATCCTGCTGGATGACAAGGAGCCGGAGGTGGTGGTCTCCGCCTTTGACACGTCCTTTGACTACAACAAGCTCAGGGCCTTCTGTGATTTTGTACGCAACGGCGTGGCTTATATTGCTACGCACCCGGATTTCAACTGCCCGACGAAAACGGGCTTCATGCCGGACATCGGTGCCATCCATGCCTATGTGCAGGCGTCCACAGGCCGCATGCCCGACCGGATCATCGGAAAACCCAACCGGGAGATCATCGACTACATGCTGGAGACGGTCCACGCGGATCCCTCGGTGACCACCGTGGTGGGAGACCGGCTGTATACCGATATCAAGTCGGGCGTCAACAACGGCCTGCACAGCATCTTTGTCCTCAGCGGCGAGGCGCAGCTGAAGGACCTACCTGACTCTGATGTTCAGCCTGAACTGATCTTTACTTCCGTCAAGGAACTGATCCCCTTCCTGTAATAACCTCCGCCAAAGGAGGGCAGGGCGCGCGTGAAACACCCAGTGAAATTTACTCGGAGGTGACAATACATGTACGTTATCGGTGTTGATCTCGGCACCCAGAGCATGAAAGGTCTCTTGATCGATCCTGAAGGAAAGACTGTGGCGGAATCCTCCCACAGCCACGACCCCAGTTACCCCAACCCCGGTTGGGCCGAGCAGAACACGGCTGACTGGCTTCACTCGTTCCGGTGTATCATTGCTGAACTGCTGGAGAAGTCCGGTATTGATCCCGAGGAAATCGGCACCATTGGCTTTGACTCCCAGGTGGACGGTGCCGTCCCGGTGGACAAGAACGGCAATGTTCTCCGGAACGCCCTCATCTGGCTGGACCGCCGGGCCGAGGTTGAGACCAGGGAAATCGGTACCCGCATCTCCCAGGAACGCGTCTTCTCCCTGACCGGACTGAACCTGGACTCCTCTCATGTGGCCCCCAAGCTGCTTTGGATCAAGAACAATGAGCCCGCCGTCTTTGAGAAGGCCCAGAACATCCTCCTGCCCGGAGGCTACATGGTCCGCTGGCTCACCGGCGAGAACTGCGTGGATTACTCCAACGCCTCCTCCTCCATGCTCTACAACGTGTCCAAGAAGTGCTGGGACGATGAGATGGCAAAGGCCGTGGGCGTGGACCCCATGCTCATGGGCCGCATCGGTGCGGCTGAGGACGTGGTGGGGACCATCTCTCCCAAGATCGCCGCTGAGCTGGGTCTCTCCCCTAAGACCAAGGTCATCATTGGCAGTGGCGATGAGCATGCCGCCTGCGTGGGTGCCGGCCTGGTAAAACCCAACATGGTGTGCGACATCACCGGCACCGCCGAGCCGGTGGCCGCGGTGGCCGACAAGCCCTATTTCGACACCCTGGGCCATCTGGTGGAAACCCACGCCCACGCCGACCAGCGCTGGTGGCTCATCGAGAACCCTGGCTTTGTCTCCGGCGGCTCCACCCGTTGGTTCCGGGACACTGTGGTCCGCCTGGACAACTATGACATCATGAATGTTATGGCTAAGGAGTCCCCGGTGGGCTCTAACGGAATTATCTTCCTGCCCTGCATGCAGGGCGCCATGACCCCCACCTGGAACGGAAACGCCCGGGGCACGTTCACCGGACTGACCCTCAGCCACACTATGGATGACATCTGCCGCTCTGTCTTTGAAGGCATTGCCTTCGGCCTGCGGGACAATATCGACCGCTTTGAGGAGATGGGCATGGACTGCTCCCAGGTGCGCATCGTGGGTGGCGGCACCAGGAGCCCCCTGTGGTGCCAGATGAAGGCCGACCTGCTGGGCAAGGAGATGACCTGCACCAAGAACCCCGAGGGCGCCGCCATCGGCGCTGCCATGCTGGCCTCTGTGGCTGAGGGCAACTTCAAGGGCCTGGACGAGGCGGCCGAAGCAATGGTGGAGCTTGGCGATACCTATACGCCCGACCCGTCAAAGAAGGCCGCCTACGACGAGGCCTACGGCCGCTACCGGGCCTGCTACGCCGCCATGGAGCCCTTCTTCGATCAGTGCTACAATCAGTAATCTGTGTTTACGCCTTGAAAGGAGGTTTTCCAAATGGCAGACCAGCGTTTGGTCTATGCCGACCCCTGTGACCTGGACGCCCTGCGCCAGGCCCTGGCGGACAACGATCCGGAGCATAAGCTCTGCCCCATCCAGATGGACCGCATCTATATCCAGCATCAGGCCATTGAGCTCCTCCCTGACATCGTCCGGGAGCATGCCAAAGGACCCAAGGTGCTGATGGTCACCGACGCCACCCCTTACTACCGCGGAGAGCGGAGCCTGAAGGAAGAGATCTACTTCCTCCTCAGTCGCAGTTATGACGTGCGCTGGCTGGTGCTGGACAACCACGACCATGTGCTCCATGCCGTGGACGAGGAAAGCCAAAAGATCCAGCAGGCCATCCGGGAACACAAGGCCGACTGCGTGGTGGGCATCGGCGGCGGAACGGTCACTGATCTGTGCAAGGATGCCTCTCACGCCGTCAGTGACGAGATGCCCTTGATCATTGTCCAGACCGCCTTGTCGGTCAACGCCTTCTCCGACGGAATCTCCATCATGCTGAAAAACGGCGTGAAGAGCTCCCTTCCCACCCGGTACCCCTCGGTCCTGGTGGTGGATCTGGACGTGGTGCGGCAGGCCCCCATGGAGCGAAATCTGGCTGGATATGGGGATGTGATGGCCACATGGACGGCCCCGGTGGATTGGTATCTGGCCTACCGTCTGGGTATGAACAACACCTACAACGACCCCTCCTGCGACATTCTGCGCCAGCAGAACACCGAGCTCCTGGACGCCTCTGGCAAGCTGGCGGAGCGGGATCCGAGCACCTTCCAGCTGCTGGCCCGTGTGCTCACCCTCAGCGGCCTGGCCATGGGCATCGCGGGAGAATCCTGCCCCTCCTCCGGCACGGAGCATATTATCACCCACCTGCTGGACATGTCGGCGGACAAGCAGAATAGAGACGTGGCCTTCCACGGTGCCCAGGTGGCGGTGGGCACCATCTTCACCGCCATTGCCTGGGAGATCCTCATGGCGGAGTTCGATCCCGCCAAGGTGGATCTGGAGGCCTGCTATCCCGACGAAGAGAAGATGCATGGCGAAGTGCAGAAGGCCTTCGGCTGGATTGCCCAGTCCACCGCCGACGAGTGCTGGAGTGGTTACCAGAAGAAGCTGGCCAGCTGGAAGGCTGTCCGCCCCGCCTTTGAGGACCTGCTGGCGCACTGGGACGAGTTTGCCGCAGAGATCAAGCAGCACCTGGTCAGCCCGGAGTACCTGTGCCGGCAGATGCATGCCGCTGGGGCGCCCACCCGGTATAGGCAGATGACGCCTCCCATCGATCCCGACACCGCCCGCTGGGCGCTGCGGGACTGCCATCTCTACCGCAACCGCTTTACCTTGTCGGACCTCCTCTACTACATCGGCTGGTGGAACGAATCCTTCATCGAGCGGCTCATTCAGAGAGCGGAAGAACTGGACGCCGGACTGTAAGCACGGTCTGTCCGGTGCGAAAAGGGTATGAGCCGCCCACGGGCCGGTCTCCTGCCGGCCGGCGGGCGGCTCTGCCCAAACCGGAGCTTGCGCGCTCATCACAGGTCCGGCCCTCTTTGAGGAGGAGCCTGCGCCGCATCCCCGCGCGGATATATTGAGGATGGAGAGGGCTCCCCTCCGTGTGACAGAGAGAACGGGTGCGGCGGAGGACGGGGCCCATCCACCTGGAAATGGAGGTCTATCAACATGTATGACGTGATCATTATCGGCTGTGGAGTCGTCGGCGCGGCCACCGCGTATCAGCTCTCCCGTTATCAGCTTAACGTAGCCGTCCTGGAGGCCGGCAACGATGTGGCGGACGGGACCACAAAGGCCAACAGCGCCATCATCCACGCTGGCTATGATCCGGAACCCGGCACCCTGATGGCCAAACTGAATGTCGAGGGGAGCCGCATGGCGGCGGAGATCTGCAAAAAATTGCAGGTGCCCTACGCCCAGATTGGCAGCCTTGTCCTGGCCTTTGACGACGAGGACATGCACACCGTCCAGACCATCTACCTCCGCGGCAAGGCCAACGGGGTCCCGGAGCTGTCCATTCTGGACGGGCAGCAGACCAGAGCCCTGGAGCCCAACCTGAGCGAAGCGGTAAAAGGCGCCCTCTATGCGCCCACGGCGGGGATCGTAAACCCGTGGGAATTTGCGCTGGCCATGGCGGAGGTGGCCGTCAAAAACGGCGTGGAGCTCTTCCTAGAATCCCCCGTGACTGCCATCCGGTCCGTGGAGGACGGATACGAGGTCTGCTCCGGCGAGCGGGTCTGGAAGAGCCGTTATGTGGTCAATGCCGCCGGTATTTTTGCCGACCAGGTCCACGGCCTTCTGGAAGAGCCGGACTTTTGTATCAAGCCCGCCCGCGGAGAGTACTACTTGCTGGACAAGTCCCAGGGGCAGCAGGTATCCAGAGTCATTTTCCAGTGCCCCAACCAGAATGGCAAGGGGGTCCTGGTCTCTCCCACCATCCACGGAAACCTGATCGTGGGCCCCAACGCCGAATCCGTGATGGATCGCTTCGACCTGGGGACCACCCGGGCCGGTCTGGATTTTGTCCGGGAACGGGCTCTCTGTTCGGTTCCAGGGCTCAATCTGCGGGAAAACATCCGGAATTTTGCCGGCCTGCGGGCCAACAGCAACCAGTCGGACTTCATCATCCGTGAGAGCCCCACCTCGCCGGGCTTTTTCGACCTGGCGGGTATCAAGTCCCCTGGCCTGTCCAGTGCGCCGGCCATCGGCTGCTATCTGGCGGAGCTCCTGGATAAGGCAGGTTGCGCGCTGCGGGAGAAGGCTCACTTTGACGACAGCCGGACCCACGTGCTCTTCAAAGAGCTTCCGGAGGAGGAGAAATCTGCGCTGATCCGCCGGGATCCCAGCTATGGACGGGTCATCTGCCGCTGTGAGACCATCACGGAGGGGGATATCCTGGCTTCACTGCGCACCCCCATCCCACCTCGCACCATCAATGGCGTCAAGCGCCGGTGCAATGCCGGCATGGGACGCTGCCAGGGCGGTTTCTGTTCCCCAAGGGTCCACGAGATCCTGGCCAGGGAGCTGGGCGTTCCGCCCGAGGAGATCCTGATGGATCAGCCCGGCACCTACCTGATTACCGGTGAGACGAAGGAGGTCATGTCCCATGTATGACGTAATCGTTGTGGGCGGTGGGCCGGCCGGACTGGCCGCCGCGTACAAGGCCTGGGAGTGTGGGCTGAAGAATGTTTTGATCTGCGAGCGGGACAGTGAGCTGGGGGGCATTCTGAACCAGTGCATCCACAATGGATTTGGCCTTCAGCGCTTCCGCACAGAGCTCACCGGGCCTGAGTATGCCCAGCGCTTCCTGGATATGCTGTCTGACACGCAGGTACAGGTGCAGACCAATACGATGGTGCTGGAGATCGTACCGGGGCAGGGTGGAGCGGCACACAAGGTGTGCTGCATCAACCAGATGGGCTATCAGGTCTTGGAGACCAAGAGCGTGGTCCTGGCCATGGGCTGCCGGGAGCGGACCAGAGGGGCCATTTCCATCCCCGGAGAGCGCCCGGCTGGTATTTTTACAGCCGGGACCGCCCAACGCTACCTCAACATCGAGGGCTACATGGTGGGCCGCAGAGTGGTCATCCTGGGCAGCGGTGACATCGGTCTCATTATGGCTAGGCGGATGTCCCTGGAGGGTGCCAAGGTGCTGGCCTGTGTGGAGGCCATGCCCTATTCCGGCGGACTGACCCGCAACATCGTCCAGTGTCTCCATGACTTCGATATTCCCCTCTACCTAAGCCATACTGTGACCGATATCCGCGGGCACAACCGGGTAGAGCAGGTAGTGGTGAGTCAGGTGGACCAGGGCATGAAGCCCATTCACGGCACCGAGATGATCTTCGACTGCGATACGCTGCTGCTTAGTGTGGGACTGATTCCAGAAAACGAGCTGACCCGCCAGGCAGGTATCCAGATCGATCCCCATACCTCAGGCGCCATTGTAACGGAAAATATGGAGACCAGCATTCCGGGTATTTTTGCCTGTGGCAATGTGGTCCATGTCCACGATCTGGTGGATTTCGTCTCGGATGAGAGCGAGCGGGCTGGAGCCGCCGCGGCTGACTATGTGCTCGGGACCAGTGCCGGAGGGGCAGTCCGGCCGCTACACTGTGGTCCGGCGGTCAAGTATACCGTTCCGCAGAAGCTCCATTCCGACGCGCAGAAGGCCGATCTCTTTTTCCGGGTGGATCGGATCCTGGGCGAGAGCGTGATCTCGGTTACCGATGAGGCCGGCACACAGGTTGCCCGCTTTTCCAGACAACGAATGGCTCCCGGCGAGATGGAGCACATCGTCCTGCCACAGGCGGCCATCACCGGTTCTACGGGTATGCTCACAGTATCGGTTCAGGAGGTGAGCCATACATGAAAGAACTGATCTGTATTGTATGTCCCAGAGGCTGCCATCTGCAGGTGGATGAGGAGCGGGACTATGCTGTGACAGGCAATGCCTGCCCGCGAGGGGCCGAATATGGTGTTCAGGAACTCCGTTACCCTGTTAGGACGCTGACGAGCACGGTAGTATTACAGGGCGGCGCCCACCGCCGTTTGCCTGTACGCACCAATGGCCCCATTCCGAAACAGACCATCCCTGCGGCTATGGACGCCATCAACCAAATTCAGGTGGAGGCGCCGGTGCATGCCGGCCAAGTCCTCTGCCAGGACCTGGCCGGTACGGGTGTGGAGCTGATTGCGACCAGAACCATGGCAAAAATTTGACCGGGATACACAAAAATAGGCTGTCGAAAAAGCTCTTTTACTTTTTCGACAGCCTGTTACATTTTGATCGGAAAGCAAAATATTAGCCTTTGGATAAAAAGTGGGACCAGGGAAGAGGTGACCAGTCCAGTAAAAAAGCGGAGAGGCACCGCTAGCACGATGTCTCTCCGCTTAAAGTTCATTATTTCCTACCAGGGGTCTCTTTGGTACTGTCCGCACAAAATGGGGCTCAGGTTGGGGGGAGCGGTTTTTCCGCTCTTATGATCTCCCGGGACCGGCCCAGGGGACCGGATCTGCCCAAAGGAGCGGGTCAGAAGTACTTCTTAACGCCGTCGCTGGCCAGGGAGGAGTCGGCGCTGATGGTGACGGTGAACTTGATGTTGTTGTCCTCACCGAAGTCGTTGAGCCAATCCAGGAAGTCCTCCACGGCCAGGTCGGTGGCCTCGCTGGGGACAATCTTGGTGAGGCTGTCAATGAAGATGTGGGTGATATCATAGTTCCCCGCGTACAGGCCGCTGACGAAGCCCTTCAGGAACTCGTAATCCTTCATATCGTAGTGGCTGGCTTCCACCAGACGGATCTTATAATTGATGTCATAGGTCAGCTTGGGCCCGCGCTCAATGCACACCACGTTGCCGTGCTCACTCTGGACTGCGGTATTGATGAGTTCGATCATCTGCTTGGTCTTGCCGGTGCCCTTGACCCCCATGATCACTCTAACCATATCGATCACTCCTTACATTGTCCGCCGGAGCGGTCCTCCGGCCTATGTCCCTATGTTACCATTTTTAAGCCGGAATTTCAACTCATTTACACAAGTTCACGAAAAATTCACGGCGGTATCCCTTTCCATTTAGGCGCTTTTCTGCCAGCCGTGCCGGGAAAAAATGTATACTTAGAGTCTGGCCTCCAGGGCGGCCTTCTGCTCATACCCCACGGGATGTGCCATCCCGCGGGGGCCCCGTGGATCTCACATCCTCGGCGAGAATGAATCCCGCCTGCGGCAGGCTCCGGCGAGCGGAGCCTGTGCGGCGCAAAAGCGCCGGGCCCGCTGTGCAGGTCTGCCTGGGCAAGCCACGGGACCAGTCGGGTTCTTAGAGCCGTGCCTCCAAGACGGCCTTCTGCTCCTCATAGCCGGGCTTGCCTAGGAGAGCGAACATGTTCTTCTTATACGCCTCCCCACGGGATGTGCCATCCCGTGGGGGCCCCGCAGATTCCATCTGCTCGGGCAGAGTGAATCTGCCCGGCATCAAGGTTTTGCCTGCGGCAAAACGCTTGGTGTGGAGGCGTACAAGCTTAGAGCCGTGCCTCCAAGGCGGCCTTCTGCACCTCATAGCCGGGCTTGCCTAGGAGAGCGAACATGTTTTTCTTGTACGCCTCCACGCCGGGCTGGTCGAAGGGATTCACGCCCAGCAGATAGCCGCTCAGGCCGCAGGCGTACTCAAAGAAGTAAATGAGCTGACCCACGGTGCGCTCGTCCCGGGCATCGGCCTCCACCACCAGGTTGGGTACGCCGCCGTCCACATGGGCCAGAAGGGTGCCCCGCATGGCCTGCTCGGCCACAAACTGAAGGGGCTTGCCGCTGAGGAAGTTGAGGCCATCCACATTATCAGGGTCATTGGGGATGGTAATGGTGCGGCGGGACTTGCTGAATTTCACCACGGTCTCCAGCAGGATGCGCTGACCCTGCTGGATGTACTGGCCCATGGAGTGGAGATCTGCGGTAAACTCCACGCTGGCGGGGAGGAGGCCCTTGCCCTCCTTGCCCTCGCTCTCGCCGTAGAGCTGCTTCCACCACTCGGCGAAGAAGCGGAAGGCGGGCTCATAACCCACCAGCAGCTCCACCGACTTGCCGGCGTCATAGAGGGCGTTCCGGGCGGCGGCATACTGCCAGGCGATGTTGTCGGCGCCGGGCTGGGCCAGGGTGTTCATGGCCTCGGCGGCACCGGCCATCAGGGCCTCGACGTCCACACCGGCCACGGCGATGGGCAGAAGGCCCACGGCGGTGAGGACGGAGTACCGGCCGCCCACGGCGTCGGGTACCACAAACTCCTCGTAGCCCTCGGCATCGGCCAGGCCCTTCAGGGCGCCCTTGTGGGCGTCGGTGGTGGCATAGATCCGCTTCCGGGCCTCCTCCTTGCCGTACTTTTCCTCCAGCAGGCCCTTAAAAACCCGGAAGGCCACGGCGGGCTCGGTGGTGGTGCCGGATTTGGAGATGATGTTGATGGACCAGTCCTTGCCCTCCAGGTAATCGATGAGATCCCCCATGGCGTCGGTGGACAGGCCATTGCCGGCAAAGAAAATCTCAGGCTTGTTGGGGGCGAGCTTGTGGTCCGCGGAGTCCAGCAGCTCGATGACGGCCCGGGCGCCCAGATAGGAGCCGCCGATGCCGATGACCACCAGCACGTCGGAGTCGGAGCGGATCTTCTTGGCAGCGGCCTGGATGCGGGCGAACTCCTCCTTGTCATACTCCTCGGGCAGGCGGACCCAGCCGGTGAAGTCGCCGCCGGGGCCGTTGTGCTCAGCCAGCATAACCCGGGCCTTTTCCAGAGCCTCCATGCGGCTGGAGAGGTAGTCCTGGGGCAGGAAGGAACTTGCGTTGGAAAGGTCAAGTTTCAGCATATCGAAAACCTCCTGGATTTTGATTTGTGGTCTTTAGGGCCATTATAACACAGCCTGTCCATCGATGCCAGAGAAAAAGTGCGGTTGAGAAAAAGAGAAAACGCCGGCAGCCCATATCGAAGGGTCTGCCGGCGCTGTGGAAAGAAGATCTGATTTTACCCCACAGAAACGAAGTGTGAGAAAAACGGTTAGATGTCGTCACGGAGAGAGAAGTGATCCACCAGACTCTTCATGAGCTGGGCCTGACTGGAGAGCTCCTCACTGGCGGCGGCACTCTCCTCGGCGGTGGCGGAGTTGGTCTGGACCACGCTGGAGATCTGCTCGATACCATCGGTGATCTGTGCAATGGAATCAGCCTCGGAAACGATGTTGTTCATCACATTACCGATGAGGTTTACCGCCTCACCGGTGAGGGCGGCGGTCTCATCCAGTGCGGCGCTGACCTCCTGACTGAGCTGGCTGCCGGTCGCCACATTGGCGGCGGAGTGCTCAATGAGTTCTTTGGTCTGCTTGGCGGCCTGGTCGGACTTAGCGGCCAGATTGCGGACCTCATTGGCCACTACGGCGAAGCCCTTGCCGCTGGAGCCTGCACGGGCGGCCTCCACAGCGGCGTTGAGAGCCAGAATATTGGTCTGGAAGGCGATGTTTTCGATGGCAGTGATGATTTGGCCGATCTCCTGATGGCCCTCCAGAATGGCGGCCATGGCCTGCTGGAGCTCCTTCATCTTGGTGTTGCTCAAGGCCACCTGGGTGCCGGCCATATTGGCTTTGTCGCTGGCGGCTTTGGCCATTTCCCGGTTGCTCTGGGCGCCGGAGTTGATCTCGGTAGAGGTGGCAGACAGCTCCTGGATGGCGCTGGCCTGCTCGGTGGCGCCTTGAGCCAGAGACTGGGCGCCGGAAGAGACCTGATCGGCGCCGGTGGAGACCTGTCCCGCGGCGGTGTCGATCTGACGCAGGGTGGAGCTCAGACTCTTGATGATGTGGCGCATGGATTCCAGAACCACGGAGATATCGCCCTCGTAGATATCATAATTTCTGGAGGTCACTTTGAAATTGCCTTGAGCCATCTCACCCAGGACATAGCCGATATCGCCGAAGAGTTCATTCAGTGTGGATACGATGCGGGCAGTTGCATCGGAGAGAATGCCGATCTCATCCTTGCGGTTGAACTCGGGAGCGGGGGTGGTCAGGTCGCCGTGGGAGAGAAGCTCCAGACGCTGGACGCAGGTGCGGATGGGGCCGCTGAGGCTGCGGGCGATTCGGATCGCCAGGAAGCAGGAGATGGCGATCACCAGGACCAGAAGAATGAGAATAACAATGATGCTCAGATAGGTGGTACCCAGGAAATCCTGAGTATAGGAGGTAACAGCGATGCTCCAATCGTCGGTGCCGGAGACCGGCGCATAGCCAATGCACTTGGAAATGCCGTCGATCTTGTACTGGCCGGAGCCGCTTTCGCCGTTTCGCATACTGGCATGAATGGCAGCCAGAGCGGCGAGGGAGGAATCGCTCTGGGCTTCCGTTTCAATGTTCTGAACGGCCACAGTTTCAAGTTCAGTGTCCGCGATGGTGGTACCGTCCCGGCTAATCATATAGGCGCCGCTATGCTCACTGGTATGAATGGTGTTCATAATATCATTGAGAAAGGTCTCGTGAGGGACAAAATACACCACGCCTGCGACCTGGCTGCCTGCGACGCCATTCCGCCACACCGGCGCTGCAACCATGATGGACAGCTCGCCGGTGATCTTGCTGATCGTGGGGGTGGAGATCCAGACCTCTCCCTGAAGGGCCTTCTGAACATATTCGCGGTCAGAATAGTCATTGCCGTCGAAAAGGCTTACACCGGAGGTGTTGAGGAGATTGCCGCGGGCCATGTCGTAGGTAGACACCCAGTTATCTACAAGCTCCTGCTTTTCGTCAGTGGTAACAGTGCTGTCGCTGAGTTGAGGCATCATGCCAAGGGCTTCCACTACATTCTTATAAGATGTGAGTTCATAGGATACGCGATCGGCGGCCAATGAGGCGGTCGCGGTGAGCTCCTGCTCCAAGAGACTGTTTGCGCTGACAAAATTGGTAACAATGCCCACGCCTCCGCACAGAAGTGCCGCGACCAGTACCAGCGCCAGGAAGCTGAAGGTGATTTCTTTCTGAATACTTTTCATACAGACAGGACCCCCCGACTAAAAATGATAACCACAATATTCATTTCGACTCAGTTCGAAAAAAATAAGGCGGTCCGATAGAAATTTCTGTCAGGGCATCTTAGAACAAAAGAATATTCAAAAAATCATTTTAGGCATCCACATGATAGGTTCCCCAAAAGACCTTGTCTACTTCAAAGCGATCGATGGGCTCCTTTATCTTATCCGGGTGGCCTAGGGCGGCCACACCCAAGGGAAGAATGTGGCTGGGAGCAGCCAGATCAGTCTGGACAGCCACGATACGTTTGGGGTCGGGGTGGACGCCGATCCATAGCCCGCCCAGCCCCATGTCAGCGGCCTCTACCAGAATATTTTCCATGGAGGCGGCACAGTCCTGGACCCACCAGGGATTGAGGGGATCGACCTGAGCGGCTTGGCGCAGGTCGGCGCACACGGTGATGGCGACGGTAGCGGTTTTCAGGGCGAAGGCGTTGGGGTGGACCTGGAGAAGAGTGGGCAGACTGCCCTGGCCCTTGGAGACGAAAAAGAGGCGGTTCTGGCTGTTCTTGGCACAGGCGGCGGCCATGCCAGCCCGGAGCAGCCGTTCGATCTGGGCGTCGGTGAGGGGCTCGTTGGTGAATTTGCGGATGCTGCGGCGGTTGAAGATAGCGTCCATGATGTACCTCCCGTTTTTTAAAAGGCCCCATCAGCGCGATACTGATGGGGCTAAAATCAAAAAGATAAGGTCAGTTTTTCAGACTCTGCATGGGGGCGGGAATGCGGCCAGCCCACGGAGACAAGTCCCCGTGGGGACCCAAAGGTGACCTCATATGCTCGGCGGAAGTGAATTCCGCCTGCGCCAAGATCTTGCTGCGCAAGATGCTTGTACGCGCCTGACGGCGCGCCCCATCTGGGGATGGGGCCCCGGGGCGGCCGCCCGGAATCAGTTCTTCAGACTCTGCATGGGGGCGGGAATGCGGCCGCCCCGCTGAATGAAGTCGGCGCTGTCAAAGGGGTGGACGGGCATGACGGGGGCGGAGCCCAACAGCCCGCCGAATTCCACCGTGTCCCCCACGGTTTTGCCGGGGGCGGGGATGATACGCACGGCGGTGGTCTTGGAGTTGACCATGCCGATGGCGGCCTCGTCGGCAATGATGGCGGAGATGGTCTCGGCGGTGGTGTCGCCGGGGACGGCGATCATGTCCAGGCCCACGGAGCACACGCAGGTCATGGCCTCCAGCTTGTCCAGATGGAGAGCGCCGGAGGCGGCGGCCACGATCATGCCCTCGTCCTCGGAGACGGGAATGAAGGCGCCGGACAGACCGCCTACATGGGAGGAGGCCATGACGCCGCCCTTCTTGACGGCGTCGTTGAGGAGGGCCAGAGCCGCGGTGGTGCCGTGGGTGCCGCAGACCTCCAGGCCCATCTCCTCCAGGATGCGGGCCACCGAGTCGCCGATGGCGGGGGTGGGGGCCAGGGAGAGGTCCACGATGCCGAAGGGCACATCCAGGCGGCGGGAGGCCTCCTGAGCCACCAGCTGGCCCATGCGGGTAATGCGGAAGGCGGTCTTCTTGATGGTCTCGGCCACTACGTCGAAGGGCTGGCCCTTGACCTTTTCCAGGGCGTGACAGACCACGCCGGGGCCGGAGACGCCCACGTTGATGACGCAGTCGCCCTCGCCCACGCCGTGGAAGGCGCCGGCCATGAAGGGGTTGTCCTCCACTGCGTTGCAGAAGACCACCAGCTTGGCGCAGCCAAAGCCGCCCCGTTCGGCGGTGCGCTCCGCAGCCGCCTTAATGGTGCGGCCCATGAGAGCCACGGCGTCCATGTTGATGCCGGCCTTGGTGGAGCCCACGTTCACCGAGGAGCACACCAGGTCGGTGGTAGCCAGGGCCTCGGGGATGGCTTCAATGAGCTTGCGGTCACCGGTGGTGAGGCCCTTCTGCACCAGGGCGGAGAAGCCGCCAATGAAGTTGACGCCGGTGGTCTTGGCCGCCTTGTCCAGGGCTACGGCAAAGGGGACGTAGTCGCTGGTCACGGAGGCCCCCGCCACCAGGGCGATGGGGGTGACGGAGATGCGCTTGTTGACGATTGGGATACCGAATTCCCGCTCGATAGACTCGCCGGTAAAGACCAGCTTTTCCGCCCGGCGGCAGATCTTGTCGTAGATCTTGCGGCAGGCGGTCTCGGCGTCGGGATCGGCACAGTCCAGCAGGGAGATGCCCATGGTGATGGTGCGGATGTCCAGGTGCTGCTGGTCGATCATGCTGATGGTATCCAGGATCTCTTTGCTGTTGAGCATGGCCGGGACACCTCCTTAAATCTTGTGCATGGCGTCAAAAATATCCTCGCGCTGGACCTTGATGGACAGCCCCCGCTTGGAGCCCTCGTTCTCCAGCAGGGTGGACAGCACGGTGAAGGGCAGCTTGCAGGCGGAGACGTCCACCAGCATGGTCATGGTGAAGAACTCCCGCAGGATGGTCTGGCTGATGTCCAGCACGTTGACGTTGTTGTCGGCCAGCAGGGTGCATACGGCGGCGATGATGCCCACCTGATCCTTGCCCAAAACGGTGACGATGGCTTTCATGAACGATCAGTTCCTTTCAAGAAATAAAGGGTGGCCCTCACTGGAGCTCATCCAGCGTCAGGCTGAATCCGGGGAGGAAGTGCTCGAGGAAATAGGCCACCTCTGGGAGGGGGGAAGCTTCCAGAACGTGATAGGTCTGTTCCGCCGCCTGGCGGAACTCGGTGTTGCCGGCTTTGACCTCCTCCACGCACTTGATGTAGGCGGAGAGCTTGTCGGCGGCCTTGACCAGGGCGTGGTACTCGCTCTCCGGGTCCTCCAAAAGGAGGGGCTCATAGGCGGGACGGAGGGCCTCCGGCAGCATGGACAGCAGCCGACGGGCGGAGACCTCCTCCACCTTACGGTAGGCCTCCCGGATCTCCGGGTTATAGTACTTGACCGGTGTGGGCAGGTCTCCGGTGAGGATCTCGGGGGCGTCGTGGTAGAGGGCCAGCACGGCGGCGTGCTCCGGGTCCAGATCCCCGCCGAAGAGGTCCCGGCGGATGACCGCCAGGGCGTGGGCCAGGACGGCCACCATGTGGGAGTGCTCCTGGATGTTTTCCTGGAAGGTGTTGCGCATGAGGCCCCAGCGGCCGATGTAGCGCATCCGGGAGATGAGGGCGAAAAAGTTGTGGGACATGGTCACTTGACCAGGAATTTCTGGATGGCGCCCTTGAAAATGTCGGCCTGGGCCTGGGAGCCCTGGACCTGGACCTGGATGGGCTCGGAGAGATCAATGGAGAAAAGTCCCATGATGGACTTGCCGTCCACCAGATAGCGGCCGCAGATCACGTCCACGTCGCAGTCCAGACGGCTGGCGGCGTCCACAAAAGCCTTGATGTCACTGACGGAAGTGAGCTGGATAGGAAAGCTTGTCATTGTGGTTCCTCCCCACGTGTGTTATTATGATATAGGCTCATTATAATGAGGTGGGCGGGAAAAAACAATGAAGAACCCGTGAACCTCTATATTTTTGGCCATTTCAACCAGAAATCGGGGCGGAATCTGCCCCTTTTGTTGAGGTATTACTATGAAGATCGCCATTTACACCCTGGGCTGCAAAGTCAACCAATATGAGACCCAGGCGATGGAGGCCGAACTGCTTACCCGGGGGTATGAGCTGGTCCCCTTTGAGACGCGGGCGGATGCCTACATCATCAACACCTGCACCGTTACGGCGGTCAGCGACAAAAAATCCCGGCAGGTCATTCGCCGGGCCAGAAAAGAGAATCCCGACGCCGTCATCGGGGTGTGCGGCTGCTATGCCCAGACGGCACCGGAGGCGGTGAAGGAGCTGGAGGTGGACCTCATCTCGGGGACCGCTGGGCGGATGGCCTTCCTGGACGATCTGGAGGCCGCCCTGGAGGACCGCCGGGCCGCCCATCTGGCCGGAGAGGGTCCCCGGATGACGGTGGACGACGCCCTGCGCCGGAGGACCTTCGAGGTGCTGCCCGCCGGCGGCCTGGAGGGCCGCACCCGGGCCATGCTGAAGGTGGAGGACGGCTGCGTCAACTTCTGCTCCTACTGCATCATCCCCTACGCCCGGGGGCCCATCCGCTCCCTCTCCATCCCGGAGGCGGAGGAACAGTGCCGCCGGCTGGGGCAGGAGGGCTATCGGGAGGTAGTCCTCACCGGCATCGAGATCTCCTCCTGGGGGGCCGAGCGGCGGGACGGGACCGGCCTCATCGACCTCGTAGAGGCGGTGTGCCACGCCCTACCGGCGGGGACCCGGGTGCGCCTGGGCTCCCTGGAGCCCAGGACCATCACGGCCGACTTCTGCCGCCGGGCGGCGGCGCTGCCCAATCTGTGTCCCCACTTCCACCTGTCTATGCAGTCGGGCTGCGACAGTGTTCTGCAGCGGATGAACCGAAAATATGATACCGATCGGTATTATGAGAGTATTAAATTACTGAGGGAATATTTTGACCGCCCCGGAATTACTACCGATCTCATCGTGGGCTTCCCTGGGGAGACCGAGGAGGAGTTCCAGTCCACCCTGGCCTTTGTGGAGAAGTGTGCCTTCTCAGCCATGCACATTTTTCCCTATTCCCGGCGCACCGGCACCCCGGCGGCCAGGATGCCGGACCAGATCCCCAACGCCGTAAAGGAGGAGCGGGCCCACCGGGCCGGTGCTCTGGCTCGGCGCCTGGAGGAGGCCTACCTGGACAGCTGGGTGGGGGAGACTCTGCCCGTCCTCTTTGAGGAGGAGAAGGAGGAACTCTGGCGGGGACACGCCCCCAACTATGTGGAGGTGTTTGGGCGGGGAGAAAACCTGCACAATGTGGAGCGGCCGGTGAAGATCCTTCGCCGAGAGGAAGGCGGCCTGATGGGAGAGCTTTGAACCCCCTCAGCCCTGCCGGGACAGAAGGGCGGTCTTCCAGCGCTCCAGCCGCTCCCGGGGAAGGAGATAGTTGATGATCATGGAGACCACCACGCCCGCGCCGGTATCCACCATACGGTTGAGGGCGTAGCTCACGTAGGTCTCCACCGGGGTGTTGAAGAGGATGATGCACAGCACCACGCTTCCAGGCTGTACTGCTGTGGGCCAGCGGAACATCTGGGCCAGACAGATGAGGACCACCACGCCCACGAAGGTGAGGGGGATGAGGAGGACTCTCTGATCCCCGGGCGGGTCCATGAGCAGGTAGAGCCAGAAAAGGCCCATCCCCAGAAACCCGCCGATGATGGTGCCGATGAGGCGGTTGCCCCCCTGCTGCCAGGAGTGGCCCATGTCGTTGCCCATGCCGTACACTGCGCCGATGCAGGCAAAGGTGGGGTTGCGGTCAATGAGGTAGTAGATGGCGGCGCACAGAGCTGCGGAGAAGGCTGACTTCAGGTTCCGAAGGCCGATGCCGGGGAAATGTGGGTGTGGATGCCCATCCATGATGGTTCGCCCCCAAAAGTATTTTTGTGTCGACATTATACCATACTGTATGAAAAAATCCAGGCCATAATGAAATATTTAGGAGGGAATCCGGTGAGCTACGCCGATCAGATCTTTATCGATAACTGCAAGGACATTCTGGCCCACGGGACGTGGGACACGGACCTGCCGGTGCGTCCCCGCTGGGAGGACGGCACCCCGGCCCATACCATCAAGCGCTTTGGGATCGTCAACCGCTATGATCTGCGGGCGGAGTTCCCCGTCCAGACCATCCGAAAGATGGCCTTCAAGAGCGCGCTGGACGAGCTCCTCTGGATCTGGCAGAAGAAGTCCAACAACGTCCACGACCTCAAAAGCCACATCTGGGACGCCTGGGCCGACGAGAGCGGCTCCATCGGAAAGGCCTACGGCTACCAGCTTGGGGTGAAGCACCAGTATAAGGAAGGGTGGTTTGACCAGGTGGACCGGGTGCTCTACGACCTGAAGCACGACCCTGCCTCCCGGCGCATTCTCACCAACCTCTACAACCACCACGACCTCCACGAGATGGCCCTCTACCCCTGCGCCTATTCCATGACCTTCAACATCACGGGACACACGCTCAACGCCATCCTGAACCAGCGCAGCCAGGATATGCTCACTGCCAACGGCTGGAACGTGATGCAGTATGCCGCTCTGGTCCACATGATGGCCCAGGTGTCGGGCCTGGAGGCGGGGGAGCTGGTCCACGTCATCGCCGACGCCCACATCTATGACCGCCATGTGCCCATGGTGGAGGAGATCATCGCCAGGAAGCCCTACGATGCCCCCAAGCTGTGGATGGACCCGTCGGTCACCGACTTTTACGACTTTACCACCGAGAGCTTCCGCCTGGAGGGCTATGAGGCCTGGCCCCTGGCGGCAAAGATCCCGGTGGCCGTCTGAGGAGGGAGCGCCGTGAACATCCTGATCTCGGCTTGCCTGCTGGGCCTGCCCTGTCGGTACGACGGCACCGGCAAGCAGTGGGAGGGAGCGGCCGCCCTGAAGGCTGCCGGACACCATCTGGTCCCCGTCTGTCCAGAACAGCTTGGGGGCCTCCCCACCCCGCGCCCTCCCGCCGAGCGGGTGGAGGAGAAGGTCCGTACCAAGGCCGGGGCGGATGTGACGGAGCCTTACCGCCTGGGGGCGGAGGGGGCCGTGGCCCTGGCCCGCCTGCTGGACTGTCCCTGCGCCGTGCTCAAGGCCCGCAGCCCCTCTTGCGGCAGCGGCACCATCTATGACGGCGCCTTCACCGGCACCCGGGTGCCCGGGGACGGGGTGGCCGCCGCCGCCCTGAAGGCCAACGGTGTGGCCGTCTTCACCGAGGAGGAGGGGGAGGCCCTGGAAGGGTTCCTCCGGGGCGGACACTGGAAAGCCATTGTGGCCGCCGATGCGGCCTGGGGCATCGGCAAGGACGGGAACCAGCCCTGCTATATCCCGGCGGACCTAAAGCGCTTCAAGGCCCTCACTACCGGCCACGCCGTCATTCTGGGCCGGAAAACCCTGGCCACCTTCCCCGGTGGACGGCCCCTGCCGGGACGACGGAACCTGATCCTCTCCCGGGACCCGGACTTTGCCCCGGAAGGGGCGGAGATTTTCCGGGATGTGGAGGCCCTCCGGGCCGCCGCGCCGGAGGACGCCTTCGTTATCGGCGGCGGCACCGTCTATGAGCAGCTTCTCCCCTGGTGCGACACCGTCTATGTGACCCGGCTGGGGCGGACCTTTCCCGCCGACACTTACTTCCCCGACCTGGATGCCGCCCCGGACTGGCGTCTGGCCGAGACCGAAGGGCCCTATGACCACCAGGGCCTCGCCTTCCGCTACGACACCTACCGCCGCATCTGGAATCCGTAAACAAACGCCCCGTGAGCATGCTCACGGGGCGTTCTTGTGGGAAAATGACTTGGGCAGGAACGCAGAGATAGGGGACGTTCCGTAAGCCGAAGATGGAATCAGGCCTTGCAGGGGGTCTCCTGCTGGATGCAGATGTGGTGGCCACTGTACTGGCCGGGGACGGCGGCGGACTGCTGTTTGGCTGCGGCCAGGAGCTTGGAGAAGGAGATGCCGGTGTCATAGCCCATCTCGTTGAGCATCCACACCAGGTCCTCGGTGGAGAGGTTGCCGGAGGCGCCGGGAGCGAAGGGGCAGCCGCCCAGACCGCCCAGGGCGGACTGGACCTTGGTGAGGCCCAGGTCGATGGCGGTCAGGGTGTTGACCATGCCCAGGCCCCGGGTGTCGTGGAAGTGGACCATAAGCTCCAGGTCGGGATAGGCGGCCTGGATGGCAGCGATGAGGCGGCGGACCTGGGCAGGGTCAGCAATGCCGATGGTGTCGCACAGGCAGCAGGTCTTCATGCCGGCGTCCACATAGTCCTTCAGGAAGTCCACCGCCCGCTCCGGCTCCTCGTACTTGCCCTCAAAGGGGCAGCCGAAGGCGGTGGCCAGGTCCACGATGATGTCCAGGTCGGGAAGCTCCCGGCGGATCTCTTTGTAGGCCTCCAGAGACTGCTCGTGGGTGCGGTTGATGTTGGCCTTGTTGTGGCTCTTGCTCAGGGAGACTACGTAGCAGACTTTGCGCAGGCCCAGGGCGTAGGCGTTCTGGGCGCCCCGCAGGTTGGGAACCAGGGCAAAGAGGTCGGCGTCGGGGTGCTTGGCCAGGGCGGCGCGGGTGACCTCGGCGGAGTCCGCCAGCTGGGGGATGGCCTTGGGGCTGACGAAGGAGGTAAACTCCATGTGACGCACACCGGCGTCGATGAGGGCATCGATGACGGTCAGCTTTTCCTCTGTGGAAATGAGGCAGCAGTCGGATTTGACGCTCTGGAACCCGTCGCGGGGGCCCACTTCAATGATCTCAATTTTTTTCTTCATGTGTATGCTCCTTATGTTTGAAACGGCCCCCGGCGGCGGTACCCGCCGAGGGCCGGGAAAAAGTGATGTAGGGGATCAGATGATGCCTTTGGCCTTCCAGTCATCCAGCTGGGCCTGGTCGGCGCCCAGGAACTGGCCAAAGATCTCCACGTTGTCCTCGCCCAGCAGAGGCGCGGCCTTGCGGGGGTAGGACTTGGTACGGGTGAGCTTCTGGGCCATGGCGGTGATGTGGAGCTTGCCGATGCCGGGCTGGTCAATCTCGGGGAACATCTCCCGGGCGCCGGCGATCTGGGGGTCCACCACCATGCGGTCGATGGTGTTCACCGGGCAGGCGGGGCAGCCGGCGCCGTTGAGGAGGCTGTCCACCTCGTCAATGGTGTGCTGCTGAGTCCAGGCGGAGACGATCTCCCGCATGGCCTCGTGATTGGCCACCCGGTCCCTGACCTCCAGGAAGCGGGGATCGGTCTTGAGCTCGGGCTGGCCCATGACGTTGCAGAGAATACCGTAGAGCTTGTTGTTGCCGGCGGCAATGATGACGTTGCCGTCCTTGGCGGGGAAGGAGTCGTAGGGATAGGTGGACTCGTAGCGGTTGCCGATGCGCTGGGGCACGCGGCCGGTGGCCTGATAGATCATGGTGATGTTCTCCATGGCGGAGGCCACGGAGTCCACCAGGGCCACGTCGATCTTCTCACCAAGGCCGGTTTTCTGGCGGTTGATGAGTGCGGCCAGTACGCCGATGGTCAGATTCAGGCCGCCCAGCACATCGCCCATGGGGGTGCCCACGCGGGTGGGCTGGCCGCCGGGCCAGCCGGTGGTGCTCATCAGGCCGCCCATGGCCTGGCCCACGATGTCGTAGCCCGCCCGCTTGCTGAGGGGGCCGGTGTGGCCGAAGCCGGAGACGGCGCCATAGATGATGGCGGGGTTGACCTCCTTGAGCACGTCGTAGCCCAGGCCCAGCTTCTCCATGGTGCCGGGACGGTAGTTCTCCAGAACCACGTCGGCCTTTTTGACCATCTCTTTAAAAATCTCCTTGGCCTCGGGCTCCTTCAGATTGAGGGTACAGCCCAGCTTGCTGCGGTTGAAGTTGGCATAATAAACGCTGTTGTCGTTGATGAAGGGGCCCATGCTGCGGCTGTCGTCGCCGCCTTTGGGGTTCTCAACCTTGATGACGGTGGCGCCCATGTCGGCCATCAGCGCGCCGCAATAGGGGCCGGCCAGTACCCGGGTCAGGTCCAGGACCACGACGCCCTCCAGAAGTCCGTTCTTGTTATCCATAAAAGACACCTCATTTCAAATATTGCGTATCAGAGAAAACCTGCAAAACAGGGCCGGAGAACTTACAGGATGCTGTAAAGGCCCAGCAGGGCGGCTAGCACGATGATGATCAGCATCAGGGCGGAGACGATGAACAGGCGGATGAAGAGTTTGTTTTCCTTCTCCTTGGTGAACTCGGGGTCGGTGGCGTTGGCTGCCAGGATCAGGCCGCCACCGGTGGAGGCGGGGCTCAGACCGGCGAAGGCGGCAGTCAGGCACATGATGCTGATGAGGCCGTTGGGGGAGACGCCGACGGTGGCGGCGATGTCGCCTACGGTGGGCACCAGAGTGGGCCACACCACACCGATGGCGGAGCTGAACCAGGACATGATGCCGGCGCTGAGGCCCTGGATGGCCACGGCGGTCCGGGGGGTCATGATGGAGGCCAGGCCGGTGGACATGAGATCCACGCCGCCCACAGAGATGACGGCCTCCATGAGCATGCCTACGCCGGTGACCATGAGGAGGGTGGACCAAGAGATGGCGCCGAAGACCTTCTTCTCGTCGGCGGCCCGGATGGAGGTGAGGAAGATGCCGGCGGCGAAGGAGATGAGGCCCACGTTGCGCTGGAAGAAGGCACAGGCGACGATGACCACCAGGAAGGCCAGCAGGGTGAGAATCTGGTCCCGGCTGAAGGGAGGCAACTGCTCCCGCTCGCCGCTGGTCTTGCCGTGGATTTTGTAGCCCTTGAAGAAGAAAAAGGCGACTACGGCCAGCACCAGAGTGGTGACAGTGGCGTAGATGAGGACGGCGCCCTGGTAACCGGTGATGCCCTGGGGCTCGGCCAGGGAGCGGATGAGGACCGACTCGGGAGTGATGGGGGAGAAGCGGCCGGCAAAGGAACCGATCTCACCGATGACCGCCAGCATGACAGAGTCATAGCCGGTGGACTTGCCCAGGGGCAGAGAGAGGGCGGAGACGATGCCCAGGGCGGGGACGCAGCCCGGGCCGATGGCGGCGATGCCGTAACCAATGATGTAGATCAGGATGGGGGCCACAATGGCGTGGCCGCCGGACAACTGCAGGAACTTCTTGGACAGGAGCTCTAGGGAGCCATTGGTGATGCCCACCGCGCACAGAAAGGACACGCCCAACAGCATGACGAAGGTACTGGAGCTGAAGCCGCTGATGATCGAGCTGTCGCTCTCCCCGATGAGGGAGCCGAAGATGGTCACGGCCAGGACGGCCAGCAGACCGACGTTGATCTTGCGGAAAAATCCGATCAGGATCACCGCGATCAGTACGAGTAAGGAAATCAATGCCAAATCCATATGCTTTTCCTCCTTGATGGTTTGCGGCAGCGGTGGCCTTTGGCTGCCGTCCATGGGACCGCCGGATTTCCGGCGTCCGCTGGGTCTGGATCCATTCTGCCCGGATATAAAAGCAAGTAGGATGCCAACTTTCTTGGGTTCCATTTTGTATCAACTTTTTAGAGATTGTTTGCACATTCTGTGTATTTTTCGTTACGCAAATTGCAAGTGCAAGCTGGACACCTGCACGGTAGAACTTAGTTAATCAGAGCGTCGGTCAGGATGGAAGCCGCTGGCTTCCATCCTGGGCGATGCTGCCGCAGCCGG
>NZ_JBQHTM010000009.1:0-85529 GCF_052065695.1 Intestinimonas sp. HCP28S3_D6 | reverse complement strand
CGTAAATGTTTCCTGTTTCTTCATCCCCATACACCACCATTGCGTTGATAGTGTTATTATCCCACATCCGGAGCCTTTATGGTAGTGCGGATTAAATCAGAGATTCCCTAGGGCTTGTACAGGATATCACATAGTAGTTGCATGGTCAATCATAATTGACAAGAGTCCCCTGCTTTCCGTGTCGGGAAAACAGGGGACTTTTTCAGGACAGAGAACGGAAATAGGACAGATTCCAGAGATAGGAGGGGTCATCCGGCTTGTAGCTGCCTGCCCGCTGGTTCCAGGCTTCGGCCTCCGCGTGGCGGCCAAGGCGGTCATTGCACACACACAGCTGGATGCAGGGGAGGAAGCCGTAGCAGTCCGGCTGGACAAAGCCGCCGCCCTCGTCGTTCCGCTCCCGGGTGAGGGCCAGCTCATACCAGAAGATGGCCCGCTGCCACACCTCACGGGCTTGAAAATAGGCGCCCAGGGCGCAGCAGGTCTCCGCCCTGGGATCGTCATAGCGGAAGCTGTCCAACAGGGCCTGGAGGGCACCGGCGTCATCACCCGCCTCCAGATGGCATCGGGACAGAAGCCGGCAGGCCTCGATCTCGTTCTCCACCCAGCCGCCGCCCCGCTCCAGAAACTGCTCCAGCTGTTCCGCCGCCGCCCCATACCGCCGGTGGTCCATAAGCTCCCGGGCGTAGTAGAACCGCTCCCGGGGAGAGAGATCCTCCCCTCGGGCCAGCTTCTGCTCATAGATGCGCAGGTTCCGATCTGGATCACCGGGCCCCTCCTTCCGGTGGGTCACCGCCACCTTGGACCAGACCACCTTTCCGAAGGGGGCGATGGCCTCGTGGACCGCCCCCTCCCACAAATCACGCCCTAAATTCCGTACCAGACGCTCCCGATAACAGGTGAAGACCGGCCGGTCGCCCTCGTCCAGACCACTGTGGTAGGGCATCATCACCACGTCCACATCGGGGGGCAGGGTCCGTTTGAGGTCCAGGAAGGCCTCCCGGTCCTCCGGCAGGAGGACGTCGTCGGCATCCAGCCACATAAGGTACTCCATCCGCCCTTTGGAAAAGGCAAAATTCCGAGCGGCAGCGAAATCGTCCCGCCAGGGGAAGTCGTAGACCCGGTCGGTGTAGGACAGGGCCATCTCTCTGGTGGCGTCGGTGCTGCCGGTGTCCACGATGACCATCTCATCCACCAGCCCCGCCGCGCTCTCCAGGCAGCGGCCCAGCACCTTCTCCTCATTCTTCACGATCATGCAAAGGCTGATTGTCGCCATGGGACCACCTCCTCCGCCCAGCCTATGTGCCGCTCGGGGAGATGGTGACAAAAGAGCGCCCGCGGGGCGGTTGTGGACCGCACCCGCGGGCGCTCTTTACAAGCGTTCGTTTCAGCCCTGCTTGGCCTGCTCCTCCCGAATGAGGATCTTGAGGGCCTCGATGCCCACCTCAATGGCGGCGGAGGTGTCGTGGCTTTCCTGCTGATCCAGGCCGGCGGCCTCCCGCTCCTGGTTCCACACCACGTGGAAGCAGGAGCCGCAACGCACGCCCAGGGCGGCGGCGCAGCAGAAGAGGGCGGCGGACTCCATCTCGGAGGCCAGGACACCCAGGCGCTTCCACGCCTCCCACTTAGCCTGGAGCTCATAGCTCACCGGCATGCGGGCGGGGTCGTGCTGGCCGTAGAAGGAGTCCTTGCACTGGACCACACCGGCGTGCCAAGGCTTACCCAGGCTCTTAGCGGCCTGGACCAGGGCCTCCTGGATTCGGTAGTCGGATACGGCGGGAAACTCGATGGGGGCATACTCCCGGCTGGCGCCCTCATGGCGGACGGCGCCGGTGGCGATGACCACATCGTCGCTCTGGACCTGAAGGGCGATGCCGCCGCAGGTGCCCACCCGGATGAAGGTATCGGCACCGATGGCGTGGAGCTCCTCCATGGCGATGACGGCGGAGGGACCACCGATACCGGTGGAGCACACGGAAACCTTCTCCCCCAGGAGCGTGCCGGTATAGACGGTATATTCCCGGTTGGACTGAACCTTGACGGGATCATCAAAATAGGCGGCGATCTTCTCGCACCGGCCGGGATCGCCCGGCAGAATACAATACCGACCTACGTCGCCTTCTTTACACTGAATATGGAACTGAAGCTCATGCTGCTGCATCTGCTCGCCTCCTGTAACATTAGGGTAGTTTGATTCTACCACATCTCACCTATTTTTGCAAGAAAACCGCCTTCTACCAGCCGGTTGTAACCATTTGTAATTGCAATTTTTCCGTCGTTTCGCTACAATGTAGTATACCAGTTTGGGGCCAGTGCCGCTCTTCCGTCTCCGGTAGAGGAACTCCCCCATCTTAAACACCCGGCGTAACCTCTTCGCCGGTGGAAAGAAGGCATTTATGAAACGAAGCGCTCTCCTGTGCGTGCTGGCCCTCATCCTGGGTGCCACCGCCGGTCTGCTCCTCAACTTCAGTCAGCTCGACGGCCGCGGGCTTTTGGCCTCAAACGCCGCTGCTGCCACCACTCCAAGCACCGCCCTGCTCAGTCCCTACACCACTGCAAGCTCCGTCGATCCGGACAGTAATGCCCCGCTATTGGATGCGGGAAACGCCGTCCTCTCCGCCCTCAAGAAGGATGACGTCCAGACGTTGTCCACTTTGGTGGACCCGGAACGGGGCGTTACCTTTACCCCCTATTCTACCGTGGACCCCCACAGCGATCTCACTTTTTCCCCCGACCAGCTCTCCCAGGCGGGCGCCAACGGCACCCGTTATGTCTGGGGCTATACCCAGGGCAAGGGGGACCCCATCACCATGACGCTACCGGAATATCTGGACACCTACGTCTTTAACACTGACTATACCCAGGCTCCCATCATCGGAGTAGACTCTGTCCTCTCCTCCGGCAACTCCCTGGAGAACGTACAGGACGCCTATCCGGGGGACCGTTTTTTGGAGTACTACTTCCCGGGTCAGGACCCGGAGGTGGGCGGCCTGGACTGGTGTGCCCTTAAGCTGGTCTTTCGCGACACGGACGGCAACGGCTCCTATCGGCTCGTGGGTGTGATCCACAGCGAGTGGACCATCTGAATTCAACTCAAAACCGCCGCTTTTCTGGTAATATCCAGAAAAGCGGCGGTTTTTCCTTACTTGGCCACACACCAGCGTACCACTACACGAAAGAGGTCTCCGTCCAGCTCGGCGGATACGGTATGCCCCATTCGCTCCACCAGGGCCTTCACAATGGCCAGGCCCAGTCCGGTGGACTGGCCGGTGCGCATCTTGTCGGCGGTAAAGAACCGGTCAAACACGTGCTTCACATCCTCCTGAGTTAGGCCGGGAGCGTCATTGGCGAAGACGGACACCACCTCATCGCCCTCCTGATAAAGAAGAATGGACATTCTGGATCTGCCGTGCTCCATGGCGTTGCGGATGAGGTTGGTGAATACCCTCAACACCCCCGCCGGGTCGGCGATCACGGCCGGCAGCCCCTCTCGAAGCTCTACCGTCATATCAAATCCTTCAAAGTCGTTATAAAACTCCGCCACCAGCTCACTGAGCACGTGGTAGAGATCCACACGCTCCCGGGAGAGGGGGTACTCGCCTCCTTCCAGCCGGGAGAGGTCATAGAAGCTGACGATCATACTCTGGAGGGCCTTGGCCCGGCCCTGGACGATGGTCAGATACTCCCGCCGCTCCTCCGCCGTCAGGCCCTCCCCCTCCAGCAGCTGGAGATACCCCAGGATGGAGGTAAGGGGGGTGCGCAGATCGTGGGAGATGTTGGAAATTTGCTGCCGGATGGTCTGCTCCTGACGGCGATAGTCCCCCTCTTCCCGCTCCCGCAGGTCCAGCAGGGCGTTGATGGCCGTGAGCAGCTCCTCCGCCGCGGCGTTAGGGGCCGCCATGGATACCCTGGGCCGCCCGGAGCGGAGCTGCTTGGCACAGGTACGGATGTCCCGCTCCAGAGCATAGAGCCGCAGGCCCAGCACCAGGCAGAGCAGGCCCAGTACCACCAGCAGGATGAGCATGCTCGCTTCTCCCCTTTCTATCGGATCTCCCGACGCCGGAACAGCAGCAGTCCCAGCCCCGTGGTGAGTCCCATCCACAGGGCTCCCGTCAGCCAGCTGTTGCCCAAGGGCCAGGCGCCGTCTCCTCGGGCGGAGGAGGCGATTTCGGTACCGTAGCTGAAGTAGGTATTGCTGAGCAAAAAGGGACGCACCGTCTCGGCCAGACGGTTGATCAAGTGGCCCATTACCCCCATGTCCATCACCCGGACAGCAGCCAAGGTCAGTTCCCCTATGGTGATGTAGAGGTAGTAGAGCACTGTGCCTACCCCGGCGGGGCGGAGGGTGAAAGCCAGGAAATAGGCCAGGGACACCGCCCCCACATACCGGGGCAGAGAGTTGCACATGGCCAGCAGAAGCCCGACACCCACCAGCTGTCGCTCCTCTCCTGCTGTCCCCAGTACGGCCTCCGGCGTCAGCGCCCCCAGGAAAAAGGCCACGGTGGTGAGCAGAAAGAGGACCACCCCCACGAGCAGGGCGGCAGAGAGCTTGCCCAGGTAAATCCGGAGCCGAGGCAGGCCGAAGGAGACCTCGTTGGTTAGACTCCCCGCCCGGTCCACCCCGCCCCCGGCCCAATCTGCCAGCGGAAAGGCCACATAGAGCCCTATGACCATAAAGTTTCGGAAGGCCAGGAGGCATTCCGAAGGCGGATTCCCCCGGAGCGTGAGCCCCGTCAAAAAGGTCAGGAGCAAATAGATCCCCCAGCCCAGGCAGGCGGTCCTCCGCCGGGTCATCCGCCACAGCTCGGCACTGAGATAGTTGAGCATGGCCGTCCCGGCCTCCTTTCAGCTGATCTCGCGCCGGCGGAAGCACCACAGACCCAGGGCCGTGGTACCCACACACCAGCCCGCACCCACTGCCCAGGCCCAGCCCACCCGGGACCAGTCCCAGATGGCGTCGGTGATGTTCTCCAGAGGCGTGGTAAGGAGCAGACCCCGGACCGCCAGCAGAGCGTCCGCCAGGGCGGGGGCGGGCAGGCTCACCAGCAGGGAGAGGAAGGTGAGCATCTGTCCGAATAGAGCGATGATGCAGACACTCACAATGGTGGCGGCGGTGTTTCCACGGATGGAGAAGAAACAAAAGAGGTAGAAGGCCTGGGAGCCCAGCCACACCGGGAAGGCGCACAGCAGGGCAAAGCCCAGCACCTTTAAAGCCTCCAGGGCGGCACCATCCCCCGGCAACAGGAGGGCGCACAGCAGCGCATACCAGCCCAGCAGCACGGCGCAGGCGCCGATGGACAACAGGCAGGAGGCAAAAAGCTTTCCCAGGTAGATCCGACTCCGGGGCAGACCGCAGGCCACCTCATTTTTCAGGGTATTGCATTTATACTGGTCAGAAAATACAATGTCCGAGGTAATGGCAGTGGCGTAGTATCCCGCTGAGAGAAGATAGAGCACCATGGTGAAACCCGCGGAGGCCGTCATATTGACTGCGTCCCCATTGAGCCAGGCCCACAGCAGGACCAGCACCAGCTCCAGTCCTCCCACGATCAGGAGGGCGATCCAAAGGTAGGAACGGTGGAGCATCTTATAGCACTCGGCACGGAGGTAGTCAAGCATGGCAGACACCTCCAATCAGGCCCAGGAAGTAGTCCTCCAGATCGGCATTCTTGCTCTCCGCCCCGATGAGAGCCACGCCCTCCTCCACAAGGGCGGCGGTGACCACCTGGGGTCGGTCCAGGAAGGCATAGAGCCGCAGCACATTGCCGGGGAGCACCTCGTACTCCCGGGTGTCCAGACGCTGCTCCAGGGCCAGGGCGGCTCTGGAGGCGTCGTCCACCGTGAGCTGGAGACAGGCCCGGCACTTCTCCCTCAGCTTCTGGGCGGAGATCTGCTCCAGCATGTGGCCCTTGTCCAAAAAGCCGTAGTGGGTGGCCACATTGGAGAGCTCCGACAGGATGTGGCTGGAGATGAGGATGGTGGTCTCCCGCTGGCGGTTGAGTTCCAACAACAGGTTGCGGAACTCCACGATCCCCTCCGGGTCCAGGCCGTTGATGGGCTCGTCCAGCAGCAGCAGATCGGGGTTGTCCATGAGCGCCAGGGCCAACCCCAGCCGCTGCTTCATGCCCAGTGAAAACTGCTTGAACTTTTTCTTTCCCGTCCCTCCCAGGCCCACCTGGTCCAGCACCCGGGACACACAGTCCCGACCGGGGATGCCCCGCTGGCGGCGGTAGTACTCCAGGTTCTCGGAGGCGGTGAGGTAGGGGTAGAAGCTGGGGATTTCCACCATGGCCCCCAGCCGGGCCCGGGCGGCAGAGAGCCCCTTTTCAGTGGTCTCGCCGAAGAGCTCAATCTCCCCGGAGGTAGGCACAGTCTGAGCGGTGAGCATGCGGATGATGGTGGTCTTGCCCGCTCCGTTGCGGCCTACCAGGCCGTAGATCTGGCCCTTCTCCAGCTGGAGCTCCACATCCTCCACCGCCAGGTTGGCACCGTATTTCTTGGTGAGCCCGCGGGTCACTAAGATGGGTTCTGACATCTGGCATCAGCCTTTCCTTTTGATCTTGGTTCCATCATAGCGGAAAGGCAGCAAGCCTGCATAAAGCAAAGGTGAAGAAAAGATTAAATCCATCCTCACTCCACGTTCATCTTGAAGCCGATGCCCCACACCGTCTTGATATACTCCTGGTCCGATACCTTGGAGAGCTTGGAGCGCAAGTTGGAGATGTGTACGTTCACGGTGTTGTCATCCCCCATATATTCCCCGCCCCAGGCGCTCTCATAGAGCTGCTCCCGGGTAAAGACCTTCCTGGGATGGGACATGAGAAGGGCGAGGATCTCGAACTCCCGGGCGGTGAGGGTCACCTCTCTCCCTCCGGCGGTGACCCGGATGGCCTCCCGGTCCAGCTCCAGATCCCCGCAGCGCAGCACCTGGCCGCCGCCGGGCGCTGAAAACTGCTTGTACCGGCGGAGCTGTGCCTCCACCCGGGCCAGGACCTCGGCGTTGTCAAAGGGCTTGGGAATAAAGTCGTCGGCACCCAGCCGCAGCACGTTCACCCGGTCCTCCAGTCCAGCCTTGGCCGAGAGGACGATAATAGGCATAGTGCGCTTCTTCCGCATCCGGGCGATGAACTCCTCACCGGTGATCCCCGGCAGCATCAGGTCCAGCAGCACCAGGTCGTAGTCATACTGTTCCGCCCACAGCACCGCCTCGCTGCCGGAAAAGGCCGGACGTACGTCATAGCCACCATCGGCGAGGATGCGGCACAGGAGCCGGTTGATGTCCTGGTCGTCCTCTACCACCAGGATGTGGCAGGTCTCCATCAGAGCCGCTCCCCCTCCCTGTGATCCCTGGCCGCCCGGTTATAGAGGGACAACCCCAGCAGCACCATGAGGACCCCCACCACAAGGGCAAAGAGCACCGCAAGGATGCCAAAGGTGGTAAAGCTCATATACTTGTCCACCAGATTGTCATAGCCCCAGAACACACCGCCGAACATCAGCAAAAATCCGGCGATGTTGCTGGAGCTGGCCAGCGGAGCCTGGCTGATCTTCAGCTGTGCGCCGCACTGAGGGCACTTGTCTTGCACAGCTTTAATAAAATGATAGTGGTTTTCGTGGCCGCACTCCCAACAGACCCATTTCATATCACATACGCCTCCCGTTTTTCCGCCTTTTTTATTTTACTCGCAGCCGCTTGGCCAGCTCCCCGTCCGGGTCCACATAAGCGGTCTGGTAGGTGGTGTAGACCACCATGCCCGGCTTTGCCCCGGCAGGCTTTTTTACATACTTCACCGGAGTGTAATCCACCGGCACCTTTTTCCCGTCCCGGGCCTGGGAGAACCAGGCTGCCAGCTTGGCCGCCTCCTCGATGCTCCCGGCGTCTGGAGTCCGTCCCTCAGTCCACAAGATCACGTGGGAGCCGTGGATCTTCTGGGTGTGGAGCCACAGATCCCCCTTTCCCGCCTGTTTGGCAGTGAGGAGATCATTCTGGATATTGTTCTTACCCACTGAGATCCGCAGTCCGGCGGTGGAGCGGAACTCCATGGGCTTGGCCGCCACCTTCATCCGCTTGGCCGCCTTGGCGCCCCGGCGGAGGTAGCCGGTGTCGGTGAGCTCCTGGCGAATCTCCGCCAGGTCCCGCTCGCCCTCGGCCAGGGTGATGGCCTCCAGCACGCTGTCCAGGTACTCCAGCTCCCGCCGCCCCTTCTCAATCTGCTCCCCCAGCACCACCTCGGCCGTCTTGGCCTTGTTGTACTCCTTATAGTACTTGGCGGCGTTCTGCTGTGGGGTGAGAAGAGGGTCCAGGGGGATATCCACCTCCCGGCCCTCGGGGTCGTAGTAGTCGGTAAGGCGCACCGTCCCCATGCCCTTACTGAGGGCGTAGAGGTTGGAGGTGAGGATATCCCCCAGCTCCCGCTTCCGCTCCCGGTCCTTGGTAGCCTCCCGCTCCAGCTCCTGCTGGGCCACACGCCTGGCCACCCGGTCCCGGACCCGGCTCACCGCCTTCTGGAGGTCGGCGCCCCGCTGGCCCACCTTCTCCGCTGTGGCCCGACTGGCATAAAAGTCGTCCAGGAGCTTGGAAAAGCTCTCATGGCGCCGGAGCTCCGTACTCGGCCCGTACTGGAGGATGGGGAGGAAGGTGAAGTCCACCAGCTTGTCCTCCCGCACAAGGCCATAGGGCACATAGCCCTCGGGGCCCACCGCCTCCTTGAGACGCTCCAGCTTCTCCGCTAAACTCTCCCCCCGGCTCACACCGTTGGATCGGAAATCCAGCTCCCGCTCCAGCAGCGGGGGCAGCCCCGGCCTGGGGTCTGGGAGCCGGTAGAGGAGGCCGGGCATGACGCCCCGCTGGCCGGTGGCCACATCTCCCTCTACCCGGCGGACACAGTCGATGATCCGGTCCTCGCCGTCCAGCAGAATGAGGTTGGCCCGGCGGCCCATGGCCTCCAGCACCAGAGTGCGGCCGACCTTGTCCCCCAGCTCGTCGGTGGATTCCAGCCGCAGCAACACGATGCGCTCCAGCTCCGGCTGCTCCAGCCGGAGGAACCGTGCGCCGGTGAGGTGCTTGCGCAGAAGCATACAGAACATGGGGGGCTGGGCTGGGTTCTCCCGGACCTCCTTGGTCAGGTGCAGCCGGGGACCGTTGGGGCTGGCGGAGAGAAGGAGCTTCACATTTGCTCCCGCGCCCCGGACAGCCAGGACAATCTCGTCCCGGCTGGGCTGATAGACCTTATCGATCCGTCCGCCCTCCAGCACCTTTCTAAGCTCCTCCAGCACTGCCGTCAGGCAAATCGCATCCAATGCCATGCCGCGTCACTCCTCCATCATCAGGGTAAACAGCTCGTTGAGCCGGTCCGTCCGCCCCTGGAGATAGAGGTAGCCGAAGAGGGCCTCCAGGGCGGTGGCCGTCTGGTACTCCTCCCGGCTGGCCGCCTTGGGAATGGTGTGGGGACTGGTGTTCCGGCCCCGACGAAACACGTCCTGCTCCTCCTCGGTGAGGACACCCTCCAGCTTTTTGGCCATGGCCGCCTGGGCGGGAGCCGCCACAAAGTGGACAGTGGCCTTGTGGAGTCCCCGGGAGGTGGCCTTCCCGCGGAGCACCAGCCAGGAGCGTACCATCAGCTCGAAGACGCAGTCGCCCAGATGCGCAAGGCCCAGACTGCTGATTGCCCGGATCTCGTCAGGTGTTGCATGCAAGTGGAAATAATCGGTCATGTATCTCTTCTCCGTATCTGTTCAGGATGGGCACGGAGCCTGTCCATGGCTCTCATCGCCCGGCTCCGGAGGGCAGCAGATTCTCGTCCGCTCCGAAGCGGTATTCTTTTACAGTGTATCACAGTGCCGCCGGGCGGTCAACAAACACCCGTTCCCCGTCCTCCATCCGGTAGAATGGGCCAGCCCTTCCGGTCAAACTGAAAGCAGATGTGGCGTTCTCCCTCTATCATGCCCAGTCTGGCCAGGCAGAAAAGCCCCGGCAGAGGAAAGGGCCGGGCACAGGAGAAGGGATAGGCCAGCCGGAACCCCCCGTCCATGGGTTGGAAGAGGGCCCGCCCCTGCCGGACCGCCATGGCCCGGAGGGTCTCTTCTCCGAACGTCAGCTTCTCCGGTTCCATCCAGCTCCATCCGGAGGGCGCCTTCTCCCTCCCGAAGGCAAAGGCCAGTTCCAGCTCTCCCCCCACCGGCGGCCAGGCTCCCTGCCGCTCCAGGGTGTCTAGGGTCAGGGTACGTCTGACCCGGAGCTGTCCGTTCTCCGGTGCCAAAGTACCCAGCAGCGCCCGGCCGGTGGGCCCCCGGAGATAGGCCTTGTAAAGCCCCCGGCTGTCCGATGCCCGCTCCGCCGTCAGCACCGCCCGGAGCTCATCCGCCCGCACGGTCAGACTACCGCCGCCCTCCAGCGTGTACCGCCGCTCCATATCCCTCCCCCCTCTTTTTCCTATCCTATGCGCAGCTGTGAAAGATTTTCCCGGCAGAAGCGGCATTCAGGACCTTTTTCCTGCCGCCCCGCTCATACCTGTCTCCATCATCTGCACACAGATAAAACAAACGGCTGCCCGGTATCGGGCAGCCGTTTGTTTCATCTTATGTTGAGGCGCTCGTTTCCGCAGCCTCCAGCCGGCCCATAGGCCGGTAGACCACAAAGTACATGGTGGTGAAGCAGGCCAGCCCTCCCAGGAACTGCGAGGCGGCCTCGGCAATGAATACGCCGTTGGTGCCAAAGACATAGGGCAGCAGCAGAGTGAGCGGGGCATTGATGAAGGCCTTGCGGAGAAGGGAGAAAAAGATTGCGTTTTTGGCCCGCCCCAGAGCGGTGAAAATGGATTGCCCCGCTAGCTGTAAGGACATGAACATAAAGAGCGAGAAATAAGTACGCAGAGCGGGCACCCCTACCCGAACCAGCTCGTCCTCCGTAGTGAAAAGCCGGATCAGGAGCTCCGGGAAGAGCATGATGACCGCCCAGGCCAAGATGGAGTAGATGACCACCACAGCGGCGGAGAAGCGGATGCCCTGCCGGACGCGGCGGTACAGGCCGCCGCCGTAGTTGAAGCCCAGCACCGGCTGGGCACCATTGGTCACACCGGTGAGGGGCATGCATACCACTTCGCGGATCGAGTTAACGATGGTCATGGCGCCCACATAGAGGTCGCCGCCCCAGGTCTGAAGGGTGGCGTTGCACACCACCTGAACAAGGCTGTTGGTGAGGTTGACGAAGAATCCGGCCAGACCCAGAGAGAGGATCTTTTTCACCCGCTGAAGTGTCAGGGGCATCCGGCTCAGGCGCAGACGCAGGATGGCCTTCTTTCCGGTGAGGAAGCGGAGCACCCACACTGCAGAACACCCCTGGGCCAGGATAGTGGCCAGGGCCGCTCCCTGGACCCCCATGTCCATCACAAAGATAAAGACCGGGTCCAACACGATGTTCACAACGGCACCCAAGCCTACTGTCATCATGCCGATCTTGGCAAAACCCTGGGAGTTGATGAAGGGGTTGAGGCCCAAACTGATCATTACGAAGAGGGTTCCCATGAGATAGATGGTGAGGTAGGCATCGGCATAGGGGAAGGTGGCGTCACTGGCACCGAAGAGGTAGAGCATGGGTTTCTTCACCAGCAGGCAGCCCAGCGTAGCCAGGACACCCAAAATAATAAGCAGGGTGAAGGAGTTGCCCATCACATACTCGGCCTCTTCGTTCTCCCCCTTGCCCCGATAGATGGAGCACAGAGGGGCGCCACCCATGCCGCAGAGATTGGCAAAGCCCATAAGAATAGAGATGATAGGCATGGTGAGTCCCAGGCCGGTAAGGGCCAAATGGCCGGGCAGACGCCCTAAGTACATCCGATCCACCACGCTGTATAGAACATTGATGAGCTGTGCCAGTGTCATGGGAGCCGCCAAGGTCAGGATGGTCTTGGGTATGCTTCCTTTGGAAAAATCATTCTGCTGTTGTGCCATCCCGGCGTCTCCTCCTTGTGATTTAAAATGACAGGGACTATACTATAGGCGGGTACCCACACCAGAACCCGTTCGGTGAACGATGTATTATTATAATACAGATCTCCGCCGAAAACAACCGGTGATGCCTCGGAATTGTTGTTTCTTCCGACACAACACCGTGAAATGAGGGACAGATTGCTATGGATAGCTTGTTGAAACAGGCTCAGTCATTCCTGCCGGCGCTCAAGCAGCTCAAAGACGACCTCCACCGCCACCCGGAATTGAGCTGGCGGGAGACGCGCACTACCGCTCTTCTGAAGGAAAAGCTAACGGCTCTGGGGCTGGAGCTCATCGACCTGAACATGGAAACTGGCTGTGCCGCCCTGCTCCGTGGTGGAAAACCAGGACCCACCGTGGCCCTTCGGGCCGACATCGACGCTATCGTCCAGGAGACACCAGAGGAGGGTGAAGTCGTGCCGGAGGTATCCGGCGTTATGCACGCCTGCGGCCACGACTTCCACACCGCCGGGCTCTACGGCGCCGCCCGCCTTCTCTCTGCCACGCGTGAGACGCTGGCCGGAAACGTGGTCTTCCTCTTCCAGCCCGCCGAGGAGACCACCGGCGGTGCCCGGGCCATGCTCTCCAACGGTCTGTGGGAAAAGCTCCCCTCCAAGCCGGTCTGCGTTTTTGGGGTCCACAACCGGCCCCAGATCCCCGCCGGAAAGGTGGCCGTCCAGGAGGGTCCCCTCATGTCGGAGAAGGCCAACTTCACCATCGTCCTCCACGGGGTCACCGGCCACGGCGGCACCCCCCAGAAGTGCGTGGACGTTATCGTGCCAGCGGCGGCCATTATCCAGGCCATCCAGTCGGTGGTCAGCCGCAACAGCGCCCCGGAGGACCCTCTGGTGTGCGCCGTGTGCTCTATCCACGCCGGCACGCCGGAGAACTTCGCCCCCGACCTTCTCACCATGACGGGGAGCATCCGGGCCTTCTCCCACGAGACCCGGATGATGGCCCAAGGCCGGGTGGAGAAGTTCAGCCGGGACATCGCCGCCGCCTATGGCTGTGGCTGTGACTTCGACTGTCAGGAAGCCGCCCCCCTGCTCTCCAACTCCCCCGCCATGACCGCCCTGGCCCGGCGGGCGGCGGCCGCCGTTCTGGGTGAGGAAAACATCGTGGGCACGGCCCCGGAGATGAGCTCGGAGGATTTTCCCGAGTTTGGCCGGGAGGTTCCCTACTTCTTCTATTGGCTGGGCTCCGGCTTCCCGGACCGGGAGAACGCCGGCTGGCACAGCCCCAAATTCCGCACCGACGACGACGCCCTGGCCGTGGACGCCGCCCTACTGGCCCGGTCCGCCCTGGAGGGGCTGGCCTGGCAGGGATGATCTTCCTGGGGTCACTGGCGGCGGGGCGGGGTAACCTAACGTCGAGGTGATGCCCCATGCGGCGGGATTATGCCGATCTCTACGCCCTGTGCCGCCACGACCCGGAGGCGGACGCCTACCTCCACGCCCTGCCCGAGGACATTCAGTCCCGGCTCAGTGGGCGGATGAAGCAGATCAACACCCTTTCCGACCTGCGCAGCCATGCCTCCGCCCTGATGGGGCGGCAGGACCACCCCTGACAGCGGCAGCCGCCCCGGCCCACCGGCCCGGGCGGCTGTCGTCCTTTTTCGCCGACTTTCCCGTTGGGCTTGCATTTTTCCCTGTTTTCCGCTATGATATGCGGAAGAAAGGGGGAATCACCCTGTGGCAGAGACCAAGACCCACATCTTTTTTCGCCTGAAGCGCAAGCTCATTTGGGCGGCCGGAGCCGTCCTTCTCCTGCTCCTGGCCTTCTGGCTGGGCGCCCTCTGGAGGGGCCGCGAACAGCAGCCCACCATCACCAGCGACCTGCTGGGCCAGCAGCTCCGGTCGGTACAGGAGCTGGTATCGGTGGAGTACCACTACACCAACATGGGGAAATTTGAAAATCAGCTGGACTTCTACGGCTGGAAGGTGCCCTTTACCACCAAAAGCTTCCTCGTCTCCTACGACGGCGTCATCAAGGCCGGCGTGGACCTGAGCGGAGCTAAGGTGGACGTGGACGAGCTCCGGAAGGCCGTGACCATCACCCTGCCGGAGAGCAAGATCCTCTCCCACGAGATCCCGGAGGACAGCCTCCAGGTCTTTGACGAGACCCGCAACATCTTCAACCCCATCACCATCGAGGACTACACCGGCTTTACCAGGGACCAGAAGGCGGAGGTGGAGCAGAAGGCCATCGACGAGGGCCTGCTCACCGACGCCGCCGAAAAGGCCCGTGGTGCGGTGGAGACCTTTGTCTCCCTCCTCCCCGGCAGCGGCGACTACACCTGGACCATCCGCTGAAGCGGCTGCAAAAAAGCCCTGGCTTCACATTCTGTGAAGCCAGGGCCTTTTTCTGTTCTGTTCCGGCGGGTGGCTCAGGTCCGCTTCCACACGGCGCCGCCGGGCACGTCGGTGACCTCGATGCCCTTGGCCTTCAGCTCATCGCGGATGGCATCGGCCTCGGCGAAGTTCTTGGCCTTCTTGGCCTCGCCCCGCCGGAGGACCAGGGCGTCGATCTCGGCGTCCCCCTCACCGGTGACGGTGTAGCCGCCGGCGGAGGTGGTGGTGGCCTTGGCCTGCTCGGCACGCTTGGCCTCCGCCTTCTCCAGAAGGTCCAGACCCAGCACCTGGTCGAACCGCCCCACCAGGGCGGCCTTGTCGGCGTCGCTCAGGTCCTTGGCCTTGAGGACGTCGTAGAGGCGGGTGACGGCCAGGGAGGTGTTGAGGTCGTTGCCCAGGGCCTCCCGGAAGGCGGTGTCGTACTTGGCCATGGCGGCCTCGTCGGCGGCGCCCTCCGGCTTGAGAGCGGCCACCCGGCCCACCAGCTTCTCATAGGCGGCCTTGGCGTTGTCCAGGTTCTCGTAGGTGAAGACCAGGGCCTTCCGGTAGTGGGACTGGAGGCAGAAGAGGCGGTAGACCAGGGGGTCGTAGCCCTTCTCCTCCAGGGTGGAGACGGTGGTAAACTCACCCTTGGACTTGCTCATCTTGCCTCCTGCGGTGTCCAGGTGTGCGATGTGGACCCAGTACTTGCACCAGGGGTGGCCAAGATAGGCCTCGGACTGGGCAATCTCATTGGTGTGGTGGGGGAAGGCGTTGTCCACGCCGCCGCAGTGGATGTCCAGGTACTCCCCCAGGTACTTCATGGAGATGCAGGAGCACTCGATGTGCCAGCCGGGATAACCCACGCCCCAGGGAGAGTCCCACTTCAGGGCCTGGTCCTCGAACTTGCTCTTAGTGAACCACAGGACGAAGTCGGTCTTGTTCCGCTTGTTCTCGTCGGCCTCCACGCCCTCCCGGACGCCCACCGCCAGGTCCTCTTCGTCGTGGTCGTTAAAGACATAGTAGTGGTCCAGCTTGGAGGTGTCAAAGTAGACGTTGCCGCCGGCAAAGTAGGCGTAGCCGGTGTCCATCAGCTTGGTGATGACCTTGATATAGCTGTCGATCATGCCGGTGGCGGGCTGGACCACGTCGGGGTACTTGATGTTGAGCTTCTTACAGTCGGCGAAGAAAGCATCGGTGTAGAACTGGGCGATCTCCATGACGGTCTTGTGCTCCCGCTTGGCGCCCTTGAGCATCTTGTCCTCGCCGGTGTCGGCGTCGGAGGCCAGGTGGCCCACGTCGGTGATGTTCATGACCCGGGTCACGTCATAGCCGTCGTACCGGAGGAACTTCTCCAGCACGTCCTCCATGAGGTAGCTGCGCAGGTTGCCGATGTGGGCGAAGTGGTAGACGGTGGGGCCGCAGGTGTACATGCTCACCTTGCCGGGGGTGTGGGGGACAAAGTCCTCCCGGGTATGGGACGCGGAATTATACAGTTTCATAGCGGTCTGACTCCTTATCTATTCTCCATTCTATGTTGCTCATCAATATAATTTTCCAGCCACTCCAGCCGGGAGGAAAGAGCCTGGAGCTCCTTCTGCACTGGGTCGGTGACGTGGATCTGGTCCACGGAGGAGGCGAAGTCCACCTTCTCACCGGCGATACGCACCACCCGTGCGGGGACGCCCACAGCGGTGGCCTGGGGCGGGATCTCAGTCAGGACCACGGCGTTGGCGGCGATGCGGGCGCCGTCCCCCACCTTGAAGGGGCCCAGCACCTTAGCCCCGGCGGACACCATCACGTTGTTGCCCAGGGTGGGGTGGCGCTTGCCGTGGTCTTTGCCGGTGCCGCCCAGGGTGACCCCGTGGTAGATGAGGCAGTCGTCCCCGATCTCGGTGGTCTCGCCGATGACGATGCCCATGCCGTGGTCGATGACGAAGCGGCGGCCGATCCGGGCGCCGGGGTGGATCTCGATGCCGGTGAGGTGCCGGGCGATCTGAGAATTGAGCCGGGCCAGGAAGAAGAGCTTATGACGGTAGAGCCAGTGGGACACCCGGTGGAAAATGATGGCATGGACGCCGGGGTAGAGGAGAAAGATCTCCAGCTTGCTCCGGGCCGCCGGGTCACGGGCCTGATAGGCGCCCAGGGTCTCAGAAAGTCGTTTGAACATGGGGTACCTCCCGTTCTATCTGGGTTTGGGCCAGACGCAAAAACGCCTCTCATGCCCGAAGGCATGAGAGGCGCCGTTGATCCACGTACGCGGTTCCACTCTCGTTTCTCGCTCGCGGGCCTGTAACGGGGCCTGGCCGTGGGGCATTACGCCCCCGCGCTCCCGGATGCACTTCACGCAGGACTGCCGTAAGACCGCTTTCAGCCGGTGACGGTCTCTCTCTTTCCGGTACGCTCCCCCGCGCTACTCTTTCCGTTCCTCGCGCCGGTTTCTCCTATGTCTCTAGTATATTATCATGTTCCGGAAAACGTGTCAAGGCGTCCCCGGCGGGGACGCCTTGATGAGATTTATATATCTCGGAGCACCTTGCGGAAGAAGAGGACCATTCCGCCCACAGCGAACAGAAGGCCGGTAAGCAGGATGCCCGCCGTCATAAACGCATAGAAAACGACGGAATCCTCCGCCCACATACCACCTGCACGTAAATTATACACAAATCTGAACCACATTCCAAAAACAGGCGCGCACCACATCAGCAGAAGTCCACCGAAAACGCTCAATCCGGACCACCACTTCCAGAGGGTCCTCTCCCGGCCCTGTCCCTCCAGAGAGGTCGGAGAAACTTCCGGCGCGGAGAGCAGCTCGGACTCTGTCTCGCCGCCATCCCGAACCAGCTTTACGGTGGCCCGAGAGCCCAGCCGTTTCAGAAAGGACAGAACCTCGCTTCGCGTCAATCCCCGCCGAAGAAGGAGCGGCGGCGCGCTGAGTAGCGTCTCGATCTGTTCCCGGTCCCCCAGCTTGCTTATCTCCTGTATCAGTTGAACCAGGCCCTCATAGTCCGTATTTACGGAGAGAAGTACCAGAGCGAACCGTTCCTCTTGGGCTTGGTTCAGGGATGCGCCACAGTGGATGCAGGCTGCGACATGCTCCGATACCTCCCGGCCACACTCCGGACAGCAGATCAATGCCATCTCCATACCCCCTTTCACTATTCTATATCGTTTGAACCGTTTGAAATGTGACAAGACTACTCAGATTTTTTCCATTATTCTGTCACATCTTGCCCGGCTCAGGCGATGTATGATATGATGAAACCACAAAGAGACAGCAAAGGAGGAAGATCTATGGCCCTCATCCACTGCCCCGAGTGCGGCAAGGAGGTCTCCGACCTGGCTGTCGCCTGCATCCATTGCGGCTACCCCCTCTGTACCGCCGACCTCCCTGCCCGGTACGCCCTGATCCTGGTCGATCCCGGCCCCAACCCCGGCAAAACCGCCGCCATTCTCCACGACCGGCTCACTCTGACCCAGGCGGAGGCCCAGGCCCTTACCGAGGAGAGCCCTGCCGTGGCGGTCCAGGGGCTTACCTGGAAGGAGGTCTGGGACCTGAACGATGTTCTTCGCCACAGCTGCACCTGCAAGGTGGTCCGGGACAGGTCGGTGTGGACCCCGGAGGCGGTTCGGGACACCGCCGCCGTGGACCTCACCCAAGAGCAATCCCGGGCTTGGGCGGAGCAGGCCGCCGGTCCCATGACCTTCTGGAAAACGGTGGGGGCCATCCTGACCGCACTGCTGATCTGGACTGTGGTCACCTGGCTGCTGGCCTCCCTCTTCCACGCCTTTTGACAGGAGAAAACGAAAAAAGGTCCCCGGCAGTTCGTTTGAACTGCCGGGGACCTTTTTCTCACTTGTTCCAGTTGAGGACGTCCCGGTTCTTGACAAAGTACTCCACGCCGGAGTAGAGGGTGGTGACCACGATGACGGCCACACACACCGTGTTGAGCCAAGCCGGGATGCTCAGCAGCATGATGCAGATACACACCATGGTGGAGGCGGTCTTTACCTTGCCGGACCAGCCGGCGGCGATGACACGGCCATTGTCCACGGCCACCAGCCGGAGGCCGGTGACGGCAAACTCCCGGGCCACCACAATGAGGACGGCCCAGGCAGGCATCTGCCCACTCTCGATGAACCAGAGCATGGCGGAGACCACCAGCAGCTTGTCAGCCAGGGGGTCCATAAACTTGCCGAAGTCGGTAATCTGGTTGTAGTGCCGGGCCACATAGCCGTCGATGAAGTCCGTGATACTGGCCAGGATAAAGATGGCCAAGGCAATGTAATGGTTGTAGGGCGGGATGACCAGGTACAAAACCGCCAGGAAGATGGGGATCATGACCACTCGGGTCATGGTGAGTTTGTTGGCTGTATTCATGGTATCACTCCTCGATCTCGCCGGTCAGGTCCCCGTCGGACACGCCGGTGATACGCACATTGACAAAGGTCCCGGCGGGCACGGTGCCGGCGGCGGTAAAGTACACGTGGCCGTCGATGTCGGGGGAGTCGGCATAGGTCCGACCCGACCAGCAGCCCATATCGGCATCAAAGCCCTCGCAGAGGACTTCCATGATGGTGCCCAGCCGGTCCTCGTTCCAGCGGTCCATGACCCGGGACTGGAGGTCCACCAGCAGCTCGGCCCGGTGCTGGGCCACGTCGGCGGGGACCTGGTCGGCCATTTTGGCAGCAGGGGTACCTTCCTCGCAGGAGAAGGGGAATACCCCGGCCCGCTGGAAATCCAGCTCAGGGAGACGCCGACACAGCTCCTCGAACTCGGCCTCCCCCTCGCCGGGGAAGCCCACGATGATGGAGGTGCGCAGCACCAGGTCGGGCATCTTAGCCCGCAGCTTGGACACCGCCTCGGTGATGAGGGCGCTGTCTCCCCGGCGGTTCATGGACTTGAGGATCTTGTCGCTCATGTGCTGGATGGGGATGTCCAGGTATTTGACGATCTTGGGCTCTCGGGCGATGACGTCGATGAGCTCGTCGTCGATCTCATCGGGGTAGAGGTAGTGGAGCCGCACCCAGTGGAAGGGCATTTTGCAAAGCTCGGTGAGGAGCTCGGCCAGACGGCGGCGGCCGTAGAGGTCGGTGCCGTACCGGGTGATGTCCTGGGCGATGACCAGCAGCTCCTGTACCCCGCTGTCCGCCAGACCCCTGGCCTCCTCCAGCAGGGACTCGAAGTCCCGGCTGCGGTAGCGGCCCCGGAGATAGGGGATGATGCAGTAGGCGCAGCGGTTGTCGCAGCCCTCAGCGATCTTCAGATAGGCGGTATAGGGGGGCGTGGACACCATACGCTCGCCGTCCTCAATGGTGTGGTCAATGTCCCCGAAGTAGGTGGGAGTGTCCCCCTCCATCACAGACTGGATAGCGGGGACAATGTCGGTGTAGCTGCCGGTGCCCAGGATACCGTCCACCTCGGGCAGTTCCTCCAGGATCTCATCCTGGTAGCGCTGGGTGAGGCAGCCGGCCACCAGCAGCTTCTTAAGCTTGCCGGCGCTTTTCAGCGGGGCGATGGACAAAATGGTGTCGATGGCCTCACTTTTGGCGGAGTCAATAAAGCCGCAGGTGTTGACCACCGCCACATCGGCCCCCTCGGGCTCCCCGGTGACGGTGTAGCCCGCCTCTCGGCACAGAGCCATCATCTGCTCTGTGTTCACCAGATTCTTGGCGCAGCCCAGGGATACGAATGCAACTTTCAAAGTGGATGCTCTCCTTCTTTATTCAGATCAGAGGAAGACGCAGCGCCCCTCCCGGCGGGGCGGCATCTTGGGAGACTGGTCGGGATAGCCCAGGGCGATGGCGGAGACAAACTCGCCCTTGCCAGGGGCGTACTTGGCCTGGAGCTCCGGACCAAAGCCCATGCGCTGGGCCGCCGACATCCAGCAGGAGCCGATGCCCTTCTCCCAGGCGGCCAGCATCAGGTTCTCAATGGCGGCAGAGACACTCTGCATGGCGCCGTCCCGGTCGGGGAAGTTGTCCTTGAGGAAGAAGGCCAGCACCACAGCCGGGGCCCCGCCCAGACTCACCAGGAAGCTCTCGGTCTCCTGGATGGTCTCCGGATTTTTCTTGAACCGGTCCTCCAGCACCGGGTGGAAGGCCACCATGACCCGGCGCATCACCTCCCGGAACTCCGCCATCTTTTCCGGGCTCTGGATAACGACAAAATACCAGTGCTGCATGTTGATGGCCGACGGGGCACAGCAGGCCGCCGCCAGGATCTCCTCTAGGGTCTCGCGGGGGATGGGATCGCTCTTGTACTTGCGGATACTGCGTCGGGTCAGCAGACATTCCATGGCGTTCATATTTCATCCTCCTCCAGTGATGCGTCATAGCGGCGCAATGCCGCGCTGATGTCGGTCCAATGGTAGCCCCTGCGGGCCAGGGCGTCGGAGACCCGCTTGAGCTCCCGGCGATCGGTGATCCTCCCGTGGAGCTTCTGGCGCAGAAAGGTATCGATGGCCTCCGACGGGTCGTCCAGGTCAGCCAGGACTTCGTCCCAATATTCCCGGGGTACCCCCCGTCGGCGCAGCTCCTCCCGGAGCCGGTAGGGACCGTAGCCCTTGGCGGAATAGTGCCGCACCAGGGTCTCGGCATAGGTACGGTCGTTGAGAAGCCCCAGCCGCTCCAGCTCGTCGGCCACCGCCTCGGCCTCTTCCTCCGTAGCGTCGGCCCGCTCCACCAGTCGGTCGGTGAGCTCCCTGCGGGACAGGGGCCGGGTGGTGAGCAGGCCCAGGGCCCGGTCCTTTAGCCCGCTCTCCCGGGCAGCATTTTCCAGGGCGTTCTTCTCCTCCCCCGTGAGCTCTTTGCCCACATACAGGGAGAAGGCCACCACCTCCCGCTCACCGATGCGGAGGAGTTCTCCATTGTCCAATTGGACCAGGATGCGGCCTTTTTTATGCTTGGATGCGGAGAGCTTACTGATCCGCATCCTCGAAATCCTCGGCGGTCACGTCTACCGCCCGTCCGGCGGCCTTGGCGGCCGCCTTGGCCTGGGTGGGCAGCAGCTTGTAGGAGTTGGCCCGGATGTCGGCCTCCAGCTGCTCAGCCACCTCGGGGTTGTCCAGCAGGTACTGCTTGGCGGCCTCCTTGCCCTGGCCCATGCGGGTCTCCCCCATGGCGAACCAGGAGCCCGACTTCTGCACCAGGTCCAGCTGGACGCCCAGGTCGATGAGCTCACCGGTCTTGGCGATGCCCTGGCCGAACATGATGTCGAACTCCGCCTGCCGGAAGGGGGGGGCCACCTTGTTCTTGACCACCTTCACCCGAACGTGGTTGCCGATCATCTCGGAGCCGTTCTTCAACGTTTCCACCTTCCGCACATCCATACGGACGGAGGCGTAGAACTTCAGGGCCCGACCGCCGGTGGTGACCTCCGGATTGCCGTACATGACGCCCACCTTTTCCCGCAGCTGGTTGATAAAAATGACGATACAGTTGGTCTTGGCGATGGAACCGGCCAGTTTCCGCAAAGCCTGGCTCATGAGGCGGGCCAGCAGACCCACGTGGGAGTCGCCCATGTCACCCTCAATCTCCGCTTTAGGGGTAAGGGCGGCCACGGAGTCTACCACCACCACGTCGATGGCGCCAGAGCGGACCAGGGCCTCGCAGATCTCCAGGCCCTGCTCACCGGTGTCGGGCTGGGAGATGAGCATGGAGTCGATGTCCACCCCCAGAGCACGGGCGTAGGAGGGGTCCAGGGCGTGCTCAGCGTCAATGAAGGCCACCTCGCCTCCCCGCTTCTGGGCTTCGGCCACAATGTGGAGAGCCAAGGTGGTCTTACCGGAGGACTCGGGGCCGTAGATCTCGATGATTCGTCCCCGAGGCACGCCGCCGATACCCAGGGCCAGGTCCAGGGACAGGGAACCGGTGGGAATGGCCTCCACCACCACACCGGAATTCTCGCCCAGGCGCATAATGGAGCCCTTACCGTAGGTCCGCTCAATCTGGGCCATACAGGTCTCCAGGGCCTTTTTCTTATCGCTGGCGGGGGCGGCCGCCTCAACTATGGATTTCTTTTTTTCTGCCAAACTACTTCACTCCGTTCTCAGTGCCGGCAGCGCCGGCGTCAATGGTTGGCGGTCCCCTCCACTACACGCCAGATGCCCTGGGTGTCCTGGTGGGTCACAATATTTTCAAATCCGTTCTGGGCCATGATCTTCTCCACATCGGCTGCCTGTCCGATGCCAACCTCAAAGATAAGACTGCCACCCAGCCGCAGGGCGGTGCCCCAACGCTGGGCGATGTCCCGGTAAAAGTCCAGCCCATCCAGGCCGCCATCCAAGGCGGCCCAGGGCTCGTAGTCCCGCACCGACACGTCCAAGTCGGGCAGGTCCTTGTGGGGGATGTAGGGTGGATTGCAGGCAATGACGTCAAAATCCCACAGGCTGGCCGCCGGTGCCTGGGTGGCGTCGGCCTGGACGCAGGTCACCCGGGCGTTGAGGTTGTTGCGGCGGACATTCTGTTTGCAGATGCGCAAGGCCGCCTCGGATAGGTCGGCCAGCACCACCCGGCAGTTGGGGGCGTGAGCGGCCACCGCCAGACCCACGCAGCCACTTCCGGCGCACAGGTCCAGCACCCGGGCCCCCTCTCCCGCCGCCTTGGCCAGCAGAATGGCCCGCTCGGCCAGCACCTCGGTATCGGACCGGGGAATGAGAACGTCCCTGGAGATGTCCAGGGGCAGGCCGTAAAACTCCCACTCCCCGATGATGTAAGCCACCGGCTCCCCGGCCAGACGCCGTTGGGTCAGCTCTTCCACCTTCTCCTCCACCTCTTTGGATGCGTAAAGAGACAGATCCCGGAAAAACTGCTCCCGGGTCTTGTCGGCGGCAAAACACACCAGTTCCCGGGCCTCCAGCTGGGCCATTTCCACCCCGTGGGCCCGCAGGCGTTTTCGGGTATCCAGGTATAGATTGTTGTAGGTGGTCGCCATAGAATCACCCTCTGTCTGTTTTGATATCAGGGTTTTTCCGAATTTACCACTGATCCTTTCCCTTTTCTTCCGGCAGCACCTGCTTGAGGGCCTCAATGCCCACCTCGATCATGGAGTCGTCGGGCTCAAAGGTAGTCCATCGCTGGATAGCCATACCCGGCCGCCGGATGGCCCGGCACAACAGGTTGTCATGTCCGCCCACATAGCGGTTGATCTCCCAGGTGAGGCCCACCACCACCGGAAGCAGGACCAGGTGGACCAGGGTCCGCAGCCAGGGGTTGGTAAACTTCCAGAAGGAGAAAACGATGCTGGAGAGCAGGATGGACACCACAATGACCACGAAGAGGAAGCTGGTTCCGCAGCGGGGGTGGTGCTTAGGCTGGATCCGAACGTTCTCAATGGTGAGTTCCAGGCCCTTTTCGTAGCAGAAGATGGTCTTGTGCTCGGCGCCATGGTAAGAGAACACCCTTCGAATGCTCTTGGTCTTGGAGCACAAAATCAGGTAGCCCAGAAAGATGACCACCCGGGTGGCCCCCTCCACCAGGTTGCGGACCCACAGCGGGATATTAGGGAAAAACCACATGACGCCGCCGGACAGGAGCGTGGGGAGCACGAAGAAAAGGCCCACGGAGAAGGCCATACCGATGATGACGGCCAGGGTTGTGAAGAAGGCCATTGCCTTCTCGCTGCCCAGCTTCTCGTCCAGCCACTTCTCGAAGCGGGAAGGCTCCTCCGGCTCATCGTCCTCGGGGTAAAATTCCGCCGAGTACATTAGAGCGGTGACGCCGGTATACATGGACACGCAAAAGTTGACCACACCCCGGATGAAGGGCCAGCCCAGGATCGGATGGCGGTCTTTGATGAGCTTGCGCTCCTCGGTCTTGACCTCCAGCCCCCCGTCGGGGCGGCGGACCACGATGGATTTCTTGTCGGGACCCATCATCATGATCCCTTCGATGAGGGCCTGCCCGCCGATCATGGTACGGAAGGGCGTAGCGCAGGCCTGGCTCTGTTTTTCTGCCATGGATTCAGGTTCTCCTCTGATTGATAAAGATCTTAAGCCCCGATACAGAAAGTGGGGGGCGAATCGGCCCAACTTCCATCATAGCAAAGGAGGTTGGGAAAAGCAAGAGAAAATCGAACTAATGTTCCATTTCTCCAGTTCAGCCACTCATGGGCAGACGGATGGTGACGATGCAGCCGCCGCCCTCGGCGTTGCCAATGTCCAGGCGGCCATTGTGGCGGGTGATGATCTCCTCACAGACCGCCAGGCCGATGCCGGAGCCTCTGGCCTTGGAGCTGCCCTTATAGAACTTATATTTGACGTGGGGGAGCTCATCCTCCGGGATACCGGGACCGTAATCCCGGATGGTGATGACCACCGCATCCTCCTCCCCGCGGATGGCAGTGTCGATACGCTTGCCGGAGCCGCCGTGCTTGGCAGCGTTGTCCAGCAGGTTGCAGAAGACCTGGCGCATCCGCTCCGGGTCGCCGGGGATAGGGGGAAATTCCTCCTCGCAGTCGGTATGGGTGAGGGTAATCCCCTCCCGGCGGAAAAACTCGGTGTAGGTGTATACGGCATCCTCCAACTCAGCCTTGATGTCCATGGGCTCCACAGACAAGGTGAATCGTCCATCCTCGATACGGGAGAACTCCAGCAGCTCCTCCACCATGTTGGTGAGCCGCCGGGCTTCGGAGACGATGATGCCCATGCCTTTCTTTACGTCGGCGGCGTCCCGGACCTCGCCATTCATGATGGTCTCTGCCCAGCCGTTGATGGCGGTGAGAGGGGTGCGCAGCTCGTGGGACACAGAGGAGATGAACTCCGACTTCATCTTCTCCGACTGGTCGATCTTCAAGGACATATCGTTGATGGCGTCGGTGAGGTCGCCCACCTCGTCATCGTACTTCTTCTCCATCTGGATGCCGTAGGAGCCGGCGGCGATACGCTTGGCAGTCTCGGTGACGGCGGTGACCGGCTCCACAATGGAGCGGACAAAATAGAGATTGGAAAAGGAGACCAGCAGCACGATGGCAGCGCCAATGAGAAGGGCCACCGCCACAATCTTGGCCACCTGGAGGTCACAGCGGTTCAGGGAGGTCACCATACGGATGACACCCAGCAGTGTACCGTTCCGGATGACCACCGGCATGGACACCGACATGATCCGCTCCCCTGTGTCCGGAGCAGTGCCAGTCCAGGGGGTGAGCACCCGCTGCTCAATGGCTCCCGTCACATCTGGCGTGCCGGGGTAGGAGCCGGGAATGGTCAAATCGTTGGTGGATTGATCGATGCTTCCGGTGGGATTGATGATCTGCAGTTCCAGGCGGTCCTTATCGGCAAAGGTGCTCACATAATCGTTGGCCGTCTGGAGGTATTCACTCTGGGTCATGGCGCTGCTGAAAAAAGGCAGGGCCGCAGTGACTCGGGACTTGAGTCCCGTACTCATGGTGGAGTAAAAATAACTGGCGATGGCGGCGGAAAAGGCTGCCACAGCGAAGAGCACGATAAGCAGCACGGCGGAGATGCTGTTGAGCATCCACCGCTTCCGGATTCCTTTCATCTTTGCCACAGTCACTCCGCCTCCTTTCTTTTGTACTCAATTTAAGGTCAGAATCCCCACGTCGTCGGCGCAAAGTCCGCTTCATTCGGAACGGCCCAAGGGTCATCCCTCCCCTGCTCCCTTGCGCCTTCTCTCCCAAAGAGACCCGCTTCACTGGGCTCTCTTTGGGTCACTGTACGGAGTGCCTCCCACAAAACTCTGTTTTGCGGGGGCCCCGATTTTATTGCACATGCTCGGGGCAAGTGAATTGCCCCTGCGCCGCCCCGCATAGCGGGGCCCTATCGAAGACGACCGGATGCCCGGTTCAGAATCCCCACTTGTACCCGTAACCCCACACGGTGGTGATATAGGTAGGATTAGTAGGATCGTCTTCGATCTTGATGCGCAGGCGGCGGATATTCACGTCCACTGTCTTCAGTTCACCGAAGGAATCCCGGCCCCAGACCGTATCCAGGATCTCGTCCCGGGAGAGGGCCTTGCCCGGATTGTCCATGAACAGCTTCATGATGGAGTACTCCACCTGGGTGAGCTTCACCCGCTGGCCGTTTTTCTCCAGCGTCCGGTTCCGGGTGTTGAGGAGGAAGGGGGGCTGGCTGATCTCGCCGGTGTCTACCTCCACGTCCCCGCCGGTGCGGCGGTAGAGGGCGTCCACCCGGGCGGTGAGCTCCGCCGGAGAGAAGGGCTTGGTCACATAGTCGTCGGCACCGGTCATGAGGCCGGTCACCTTATCCATCTCTTGAGTCCGGGCGGTGAGCATGATGATCCCGATCTTGGAATCGCTGGCCCGGATTCGGCGGCAGACCTCAAAGCCATCCATATCATCGGGGAGCATAATGTCCAAAAGGGCCACTTTTATATCAGGGTTCCGGCGCAGCTGGGCCAGAGCCTCCTCACCGGTGCCCGCCTCAATGGTCTCATATCCCGCGCGCTTCAGATTGATGACTACGAAGCTGCGGATATTGGCCTCATCTTCTAATACCAGCACTTTTTTCAATGCAGAACACTCCCTTCCGTTGTGGGTCTGGACTGTCTCCGCCGGACCTTCCTGGCCCGGCCGGTGCCTAAATCAAATGAAATAGAGCCTTGAGCCCCTCCTGATCCACACCGCAATCCCATCCGCTGTCGGTGTGGAATTCTGCGGCATAGATCACATCATCCTCCTCCAGCAGGACAAACCGGCCTTCCGCATTGGCCCGTGTCTTTCGGTTTGGGCCGGTGAGCTTGTATATGGAGAGGAATGGCCTGGGCGTGGCATTTCCCTCACTCGGCTCCGCGGAGTAGGGGTAGAAAAGGACGCCCCGCTCCCCACTGCTGGTGTTGTCTAGTCGGGAAAGCGCCACCTGTCCCTGCCAGCGCTCCGGCATAGCCAGATACCAGCCGTCCTCGCCGTTATAATAGGTGGTAGAGACTACCGTGGGATTTCCCTTCAGGTCGTACTGCATCCACTCGACCTGCCAGAAATCCAGACTGCTAACGGCATCCGGCGTAGGTAGGGCGGTAGGTCTGGGCACCTCCGGATAACCATCGTTGTTGATGTCCTGAATCGAGATGCTGGTATTGAGCCGGAAGGTATCATCACTCATACCAGTAGAGGGATTCAAGGTGATATTCACCAGTTTGTCCTTTTGCCAGGTAAAAATGTCGGTGATGATGCCGGTGATGAGATTGGAGGTTACAAAGATGGCCGGCTCAGCAATACCGTTGTTGTACAGGTAGCTGGCCAGAGGCTTGGTATTGCTGGCCAGACCGGTTATCTTACCCGACAGAGGTGCCGAACTGCGCAGCATCATCTGACCGGACTGGTAATCATAATAGTCGGCCTGGTAGACACTGTCCACCGTGTTGAGGGTGATCATAACAATTTCTTTCTGATTGTCCTTATCCATATCCCACAGCACATAGTCAGTATAGGATACCGCGGGCAGCAGCGTCTCCACCTCCGGCCCGGTGATCGAGAAGGCCTCCAGTCGGTAGATCTTATCGCTCAGCCGCCAGCTCACCACCAGCTCCTTGTCCATGTGACCACTTGGACCGGTCTTGCCGTCCAGATCCTCGTAGGAGATGGAATTGATGGCGGGAGCATCCCCTTCAATGATGTTCCAGACCTCATAGGTCCCATCTGCCGTCTGGTGGTAGATGTAGATCTTCAGCGGGTCGGGATCTTCCGCACTGGTGGCTCGGAAGAAGGCAATTGCCTCCTGAACGCCATCCTCATCTAGATCCATGAGCTGAACGGGCTGAGTATTGGTGCCGAACAGCGGACCGGCGTATTCAGCCCCCGCACTGCGTACCTTGTCAATCTGCTCCTGCAGATTTCTGTAATCCTCCGCTGCCTTGGGGACGGCGTAAAGCTCCTCGGGTGAGCTGAACGCACAGCCGCCAAGGCACAGAAGGACCACGGAGAGTATGACCGCCCCGATCCATTTCTTTCTCATTTCCGCCGCCTCCTTTCCGGGAACTGCCCGGCCGCCCGTGAGGACGCTTTCTCTCATGGGCAACAATCTCGTATGTATCATCATACCATATTTCCCGCCAGTTTGGTATGGGATTTTTTAATTTTCTCCGCCACGTCAAAAATCCACTCTTGCAGTCTCGGCCAACCTTGTGTATAATAATCTCTGCACCTATATCATCCACGCCGGTATGATGGAATTGGTAGACGTGACGGACTCAAAATCCGTTGGTGGCGACATCGTGTCGGTTCGAGTCCGACTACCGGCACCACGTCGGAGCAAGCTCTGTATCGCTTGCTCCGACTTTTTTTAAAGTCAGATCGCGCTCACGCCGTCGCTCCTCCTCTCCAAATCGAACCCGAAAGCCAATACATCTGTACTGTTACAATTACAATTCAATTAAGGGAAAGGAGCGTCATGCCATGGCAGAAATTATGTATCCCTACAAAAAGTATCATTACAAGGTGCTGGTCGAGCAGAAGGAGGAGGCCGGGTTCAGCGAAGTGTCTGCTCCAGATATCTCATCTGACCCCGTGGAATATCGTGAGCATAATATAGGCGGTAAAGTTCCAGGCAGACAACTCGGGATTTTGAAATATTCCCATGTTATCCTCAAGCGCGGCACCACCCAGTCCCATATATTTGTGGATTGGATAAAAGCGATTCAGGATGGCAAACCTTCCCGCAAAACGGTGGTCATCACGCTGATGGATGACGAAATGAGAGAAGCGGCCTCCTGGCGATTAGAGAACGCCTGGCCCACCAAGTACGCAGCGCCGGACTTTAATGCCACCAGCAGGGAGGTGGCTATCGAGAGTCTGGAACTTGTATGCGAAGGCATTGCTCGAACCAAATAAAACCATACTGCAGGCCTAGGCTAATCAAAATACCGCTTAAAGTCAATACTTATCTAATGGAAATATCCCCGGCATCTATACCGTTGCGATCTTCCAAAAAGAAAGACATGCTTAGGCGTGTCTTTCTTTTTGGGTTTCGGCGGCCAGGAGCCGCCTCCGCCCTTTAAATTCAAATACTTGGGCGTGGTGAATGGTGAATTTGCCCTGCGCCAAGGTTTTGGGCCGCTGGCATCTATACTGTTGGGATGTTCCACGTCGGAGCAAAGTCCGCTTTGCGACCACGTCTTTTTATGCCTATGCAAAATAGACGTCACCCATCGGCCGGCTGGCGCATAGCTTGTGGTGGCGGGGCAGCTGCCCCGCCTGTCACCGATCGTTCAGGAGGTAATCGTAGTTATGGCCGACATTCAGCAGGACCTTTATGGCCTGACGTACAGCACCAACTTCCAGATCCAGGGCACCCAGGAGGAGGCTGTCAACCTGACCCTTCCTCCCGCCCCAACCGTTCTGGCCACCGTGACCGGTACCGTCACCGACGGCACCGATCCTATCCCCGACGCCACCGTCAAGCTCTTTGACAGCGCCGGCCTCCCCTATCAGCACACTATGACCAACGCCCTGGGCGAGTACACCCTGAATGGTGTCCCCGCCGGGACTTACAGCATCGCCGCCGTTGCCGACGGCTATCTGATGAGTTCTTCCGTGGGCGTCACCCTCTCCAGCGGGGACACCACCGCCATCCCGCTCTTCTGCACCGCCGACACCACTCTGGCTCTGGGTGCCATTGCCGGTATTCTGACCGTCGCTGGTACAACGGGCACCCCCTTGGGCGGGGCCAAGGTCTCCCTCCGCAACACCTTGGGTGAGACCATCGCCACCACCTACACCGCCGCCGACGGCGAGTTTCTGTTCTATGATGTGGCCGACGGTATTTACAGCATTGTGGCTTCCGCCGACGGCTGTGTGACCACCGCACCTATGACCACCACTATCACCAGCGGTTCTACCGCCAACCTGGTCATGACCATCCTGGTGGATGCCCGGACCTACAACGGAACCGTCAGCGGTATCGTCACAGACCAGAATGGCAATGCCGTGGCAGATTGCTTTGTGGGACTCTATCAGGTAATCACCGAGGGCACCACGACCCGTGAGATTCTGCTGGCCTCCACCAAGACCAACAGCACGGGAAACTACCTCTTTGGCGGCGTCACCGGCGGTCAGTATCTGGTCAAGGCCAAAGTCAGTCAGTAACCCGTCCCTCCGGTCTGGCCCAGGGCTCCGTCTTCTGTCTCCGCACCGATGAGGAGGCGGCACAGGACCTGCGGCTGTGCTCTGCCCCTGGACGCTGCGCCCTTCGTGTCTGTCTCTGTTCCCCCTGCCCCTGGGACAGCGTGACCTTGCAGCGCTGGTGCCACCCCTCCTTCTCGACCAGGCCGTTGCTATCCACTGACACTGCTCTCTTCAGCGGCCTCTTTCCCGGAGTCTATATCCTGACCCTCTGTCGGGGCGCCGGCGGCATCCGACTGCTCCTGCGCCTGCCCCCCGGCGCCGCACTGACTCTGTGTCATGACCCAGCCACCCTGCGCTGCGGATGGCAGCGAGACCCCTTTCCCTTTTTCTGAACACCGGGACCTGTCTCCGACCCTATCCGGTCAGAGGCGGGTCCCATCTATTTATATTGCCAGTAATCCCCCTGTCATACGGACGCTATTTTTGTAACTCATTTACAGTTGCCTGTTGCTAACCATTTGTGGTATTCTTTTTCATGCGACGTGCATGGATGTGACATGTAAGACCAGTCGTCTTGCCTGTCACGTTCTTTTTGTTATATGGTTAGTTTTAACTAACTCAGTCGCAGAAGGAGGTACTATGATTCGTCTGTCCCGTTCCACCCTGATCCTGTCTCTAGCCTTGCTCCTGCTGTCAGTGTTTTCCCTCTTCGTGGGCGTCATCGACCTGACCCCGGGCGCCATCTTGTCCGGAGACCTGGAGCTTCTGCTCATCTCCCGTCTGCCCCGGCTTCTGGCCATCCTGTGCACCGGCGTGGGTATGAGTGTCGCCGGTCTCATCATGCAGCAGCTGTGCAGCAACAAGTTTGTCTCCCCCACCACTGGCGCTACCATCTCCTCAGCCCAGTTCGGTATCCTGCTGGCCCTACTATTCCTCCCAACCTCCACTCTGTGGAGCCGGGCCATCTTCGCTTTTGTCTTTGCCGTTCTGGGCACCTGGATCTTCGTCTGGTTCATCCAGCGTATCCAGTTCAAGGACGCGGTCATGGTACCCCTGGTGGGCATCATGTTCGGCAACGTCATCGGTGGTGTCACCAGCTATCTGGCCTATAAATACGAGATGACCCAGGCCCTCTCCTCCTGGCTGGTGGGCCACTTCTCACTGGTCCTCAAGGGCCGGTATGAGATCGTTTGGCTAGCGGTGCCCCTGGTGGTGCTGGCCTTCCTCTTCGCCAACCACTTCAACATCGTGGGCATGGGCCGGGACTTTTCCAAAAACCTGGGCGTGCCCTACAACGTGGTTCTCTTCCTGGGTCTCACCATCGCCGCCATGATCACGGCGGCCATCGTGGTGGTGGTGGGCTCCATCTCCTATATCGGCCTCATCGTCCCCAACGTGGTGGCCATGTTCAAGGGGGACAAGATCCGGGGCACCCTGGTGGATACCGCCCTCTTCGGCGCCCTCTTCGTACTGGCCTGCGACATGCTCGGCCGGGTGGTCATCTACCCCTATGAGCTGCCCATCGAGCTCATCGTGGGCATTCTGGGCAGCCTCGTCTTCATTGGCCTGCTGTTCTACCGCCTGAAGCACGGGCGGAAGGCCATCCGTCTGGGGGGCGGCTCCGGCTGCTGCCAGGCCCCCACCCAGCTGGAAGGAGGGAACGCTCTGTGAACCTGTCTGCCATCCGCAGCAATCGCCGGAAGCTGCTGCTCCTCACCCTTCTGGTCTTGCTCTGTGCCGTCAGCTATCTATTGATAGAGGTGAATTTTGGAAATACTAGACTCCTGTGGTATGCCATGAAGCTTCGCACCCCCAAGCTCCTGGCCATGCTCCTCACCGCCTTCGCCATCGGCGGCGCCTCCATCGTCTTTCAGTCCGTCATCAATAACACCATCGTCACCCCCTGCCTGCTGGGCATGAACTCTCTTTACACCCTTATCCACACGGCGGTGGTCTTCTTTCTGGGCTCGGGCAGCCTCATGGCCGCCAACACCAACCTCTCCTTTGCCGTGGACGTGGTGCTCATGGGCCTCACCGCTACGGTGGTCTACAGCTGGATTTTTAAAAAGACCCGGCACAACGTGCTGTACGTGCTGCTGGTGGGGACGGTGCTCACCTCCTTCTTCGGCAGCATCCAGACCACCCTCACCCGGGTCATGGACCCCAACGAGTACGACACCCTGCTCACCTCCCTGGTGGCCAGCTTCAGCAACATCAACTCAGAGATCCTCCTCTTCTCTACCCTGCTGCTAGCAGGCATCACCTTTGCCCTGCGGAAAGAGCTGGCCCTGCTGGATGTGCTTACGTTGGGCAAGGACAAGGCTATCAACCTGGGGGTGGACTACGACCGCTGCGTCCGCCGGCTGCTTCTGGGGGTGACCCTGTGCATCGCCGTGGCCACCGCCATGGTGGGCCCCATCTCCTTCCTGGGGCTCATCATCGCCAACCTCTCCCGGCAGCTCCTCCGGACCTACCGCCACAGCCAGCTCATCCTGGGCTCCGCCCTCTTCGGCATGGGGGTACTGGTGGGCGGACAGCTCATCGTGGAGCATATCTACACCTACGCCGTGCCCGTGAGCGTCTTTATCACCGTAGGCGGCGGCCTCTACTTCCTCTACTTACTGCTGACGAGAAAGAAGGTGTGATCCATGAGGATCTCCGAACTGACCAAACGCTATGACGGCAAGACCGTGGTGGACGCCGTCAGCTTCACCATCCCCAAGGGGAAGGTCATCTCCCTCATCGGCCCCAACGGCGCTGGAAAATCCACGGTGATGGGCATGATCTCCCGGCTCATCGCCCACGACAGCGGCCTTGTGGACTTCGAGGGCAAGGACATCGGCAAGTGGAAGAGCAAGGAGCTCTCCAAGCGCCTGGCCATCCTCACCCAGAGCAACAGCATCCAGATGAAGCTCACCGTCCGGGAGCTGGTGGCCTTTGGCCGCTTCCCCTACTCGGGCAGCCGTCTCACCGACGAGGACCGGGCCATCATCGACCGGGCCATCTCCTACATGGAGCTGGAGGAGTTCCAGGACCGCTTTATCGACGAGCTCTCCGGCGGACAGCGCCAGCGGGCCATGATCGCCATGGTCATCGCCCAGGACACCGAGTACATCCTTCTGGACGAGCCCACCAACAACCTGGACATCTACCATGCCACCAACATGATGAAGATCGTCCGCCGGCTCTGCGACGAGTTGGGTAAGACAGTGATTCTGGTCCTCCATGAGATCAACTACGCCGCCTTCTACTCCGACTACATCTGCGCCTTCAAGGACGGCAGGATCGCCAGGTTCGGCACCGTGGAGGAGGTCATCACCAAGGAGAACCTGTCCGAGATCTACCGGGTGGACTTTGAGATCCTGAACATCCAGGGAAAGCCCCTGTCCATCTACTATTGACCCCTATTTTCCGTACTTTTGATGAAAAGGAGTTCCCCCACATGAAGAAGCTCGTCTCTCTGGCCCTGGCCCTGGGCCTGTCCCTCTCCCTGGCCGCCTGCTCCGGCGGCGCGTCCTCCTCCGCCCCCGCGGAGCCCTCCGCCACCGTCACCGTCGCCTCCCTCAACGGCGCCAAGGAGGCGGTGGAGGTGGAGGTCCCCTATGACCCCCAGTGCGTGGCCGTGCTGGATATGGCCGCTCTGGACATTCTGGACGCCCTGGGCGTGGGCGACCGGGTGGTGGGCACCGCCGACACCAGCCTGGACTACCTCCAGGGCTACATCGGCGGCGGCATTGCCGATCTGGGCACCATCAAGGAGGCCGACCTGGAGGCCGTCATGGCCTGTGACCCCGACGTCATCTTCATCGGCGGCCGTCTGGCCACCTCCTATGCCGCCCTCAGCGAGATCGCCCCTGTGGTCTACCTCTCCACCGACACCGACCTGGGAGTGGTGGAGAGCGTCCGACGGAACGCCGCCTCCGTGGCCTCCCTGTTCGGTCTGGATGACAAGGTGGACGAGCTCATGGCAGACTTTGAGGGCCGCATCGCTACCCTGTCCGCCTTTGCCGCCGGCAAGACCGCTATCGTGGGCATGTGCACCAGCGGCAGCTTCAACGTGCTGGGCAGCGACGGCCGCTGCTCCATCATTGGCCGGGAGCTGGGCTTTGACAACATCGGCGTGGACGCCTCTCTCGACACCTCCACCCACGGAAACGAGGCCTCCTTCGAGTTCGTGGTGGACAAGGACCCCGACTACATCTTCGTCCTGGATCGGGACGCCGCCATTGCCACCGAGGGCGCCAAGCTGGCCCGGGAGATCGTGGAGAACCAGCTGGTCATGGGAACCACCGCCTACAAAAACGACCGCATCGTCTACCTGGCCCACCCCGCCGTGTGGTACACCGCCGAGGGCGGCATCACCGCCCTGGACACCATGCTCGCCGACCTGGAGAATGCGCTCCCCCTCTGAATGTCCGCACAGGAAAAAAGCCGTCCGGTTCAAAGAACCGGACGGCTTTTTCGCCTTCAGATCTTAAAGACGCGGCCTGGCTTCCGCTCGGGCGCTTTGGGTGCTTCACCGCAGGATAGCCCAGGGCCAGGGCACCCACGCCCCGCATGCCCTCGGGGACACCCCACACCTTGAGCAGGGCCTTGCCCTCGTCGCTGTCGAACATCTCCCGCGCCCGGTGAATCCAGCAGGAGCCCAGGCCCAGGGCGTGGGCGGCCTCCATCATGACGGTCAGGGCACAGCTGCCGTCCTCCACCCAGGTATACCGCTCCGGAGACGCCAGCACCACCACGATGGTGGGAGCTCCGTAATAGGGATCACTGTTGGTGCCCATAATGGCGGCGTTCATGGCGGACAGCTTACTCCCGACCTCCGGGTCCTGGACGGCCACCAGGGTCACCATTTGGCTGCCCATTCCGCAGGGGGCATACAGCCCCGCCTGGAGCACCGCGTCCAGGTCCTTCTGCTCCACCTGCTTGGGCTGAAAGGCCCGGATGCTCCGGCGCCCCAGAATGGTCTCATATGCCTTGTTTTCCAAGTTTGATCCCCCATTTCTATCAGGATGCTCCTATCATACCACCCGACCGGACCCGTGTCAAAAAATAGGACGATCCCGCCAGCCGGCAGCAGAATCCCTCCGTAGGGAGAGCTCCCCGAAAATGGCCTCCACACACGCTTCATACTCGGCAGGGTTTCTGGCCTTCTTCAGGGCCTTGCTCAGGCGCTCATGACCGTCAAAGAGCCAAATGAGATAGAACCACAGCTCCTTCATCCGAAGCATAGCGTTGTGCCGACTGCCAAATGCCTCCACGTAGCCCTCATAGAGGGCATCGTGGAACCGCCGCAGCGTGTCCCGGTCGGCCGCCAGTCCTCCTTTGGCCTTGGACGCCAGGGCGGGGTCGCCCACCAATCCCCGGCCCAGCATCACCCGCTCCACCATTGGGAACCGCTGCCGGAAGGTCCCGATCTCATCCGAAGTGGTCAGATCTCCGTTGTAGCACAGGGGAGCGGTACTCCGCTCCGTCGCCAAGGCAAAGGCCTCTAGCCGCACCTTGCCTTTATAGAAGTCTGACCGCACTCTAGGGTGGACGATAAGCTCCGTACAGGGATAGCGGTCAAAGCACTCCAGTAGCCGTTCAAATTCCTCCGGCGATGCAAAGCCCACCCGTGTCTTGATGGAAATGGCGACTTTGCTCCGGCTGAAGATCTGCTCCAGAAAGCGATCCAGTCCATCCGGGTCCCGAAGGAAGCCGGCTCCCTTCCCTTTAGCGGTGACAGTCCCTGAAGGACAGCCCAGATTCAGATTAACCTCCCGATAGCCCAGGTCGGCCAACAGTTTTGCCGCCCAGAGGAAGTCCTCCGTCTGACAGGTCAACAGCTGCGGCACCTTCGGCACCCTGGCCTCTGCATCCGGCGTGAGTTCCCTCATATCCCGCCTGGAAAAGACCCTGTCCTTTCCAGGCGAGACAAAAGGCATAAAATATTTGTCCACCCCATGAAAGAACTGACTGTGGACCCGCCGGAACAGCCTTCCCGTCACCCCCTCCATGGGAGCAAAGTAATAATACATGGTTTTCCTGTCCCCTTTTGTCTTAAATAGTAACTTATTTTTGTTTTATATCCATTATTTCTTTCTTTTATATGTAAAATTCGCAACTTTACATCTATAATCCGACAGTTTCCCCGTTCCGCTTCCATTTAAAATATGGTATACTATGAGTACAGGATATCATGCAAGGAGGTGGATATCATTTCTGAATTGCATGTCAGCCGCATTCGCCGCTATGCGCCGTTGCTGATCCTGTTTTTACTGTATCTGGCAGTCTGTATGATCTTTTTCATTTTCTATGAAAAGAACTCTGTGGAAGCGCAGACCCTGCTCTCCCTGCGCAGCAATGTGGAGCAGCAGTGCAACTACCTCAACTCCGTTATTGACACGCACTTTTCCACGCTGGACGGTCTGGCCCGCTTTGTGGCCCACCAGGGAAAGCTGGTCGATACGGACAATCTGCTGATGGCCAACGCCATTGTCTCCACCGGTAAGTTCTCCCGCATCCTCCTCATCTCTCCCTCCGGCGTTGGCTACGCCAATGATGGCGCCATCACCAACGTCGGATACCGGGACTACTTCCTGACCGCCTTGTCCGGTGCGCGCGCCATCAGCGACCCGCTCTCCAGCTCTGTGGACAGTGAGATAAAGGTAGTCCTGGCCGTCCCCATACACAGCGAGGACGGTCAGACCCTGGGGGTAGTAAGCGGCGCCTTCAACATTGGACAGGTCAGCGAATTTCTCTTCTCCGGGCTCTACAACGGCAGAGGCCACCCCCTGCTGGTCACCTCCGGCGGTGTCTTGATCTCTACCACCTCGCCTACCCTTCCCACCCAGTACGACACTATTTTTGACTACTATGCCTCTATGGAGCCTCTGGTCGGCGCCGGTGCCGACCAGATCAGGCAGGACTTCGCCTCCGGTGCCAGCGGCCATTTCTTTGCCCGCTATAACGGTGAGGTCCAGTACATGGTCTACCAGTCCACCGGCCTGGACAACGGCTGGATGATGTGCTACACCGTCTCCGACAGTGAGGCCAGCGCCGACTACAGCTTCATCTTCCGGGATGTTCTCTATCTGGGGATCGCCTTTTTGGCGGGCGTGCTGCTTCTCCTGATCTCTATGATCCACATTTCTCTGGGAGACCGGCGCCGACTGCTCCATCAGGCCCAGGCCGATCCTCTCACCGGCCTGCTCAATCGCACCAGCACCAGTGCGTGTATCAATACCTGGCTGGCCGGCCCCAACAGGCAGGGCGCCCTTCTGATGTTGGATCTGGACAATTTCAAGAAAATCAACGATGTCTGGGGACACCAGGCCGGTGACTCCATTCTGATCCTGACTGCGGACCTGCTGCGCGCTCATTTCCGTCAGAGTGATGTCATCGGTCGAATCGGCGGTGATGAGTTTATGGTCCTGATGAAGGATGTATCCTCCCAGTCGGTTTTGGAACTGCACATGCGCCGCCTGTGCGAAGAATTCCGTCTCCTCACAGACCCAACCTACTCTCAAATCTCCGTCTCCTGTAGCGTAGGCGCTGCTATGATCCCCGACCAAGGTCACTCCTTTAATGAGCTCTATCCCCACGCCGACAGCGCTCTATACTGTGCCAAGCACCGCGGCAAAGACGGCTGGAGCATTTTCTCCGGTGAGCCCCTCTAAACAGACAAAGACCGCCATGTCCCGGCCTGAGCCGGAGCATGGCGGTTTTGTTCTATCTTCCACCTCAGGGCAGGCTGGCACTGGAGCGCTCCTGCGCGATGTTGAGCACATGATCGCCGATACGCTCAAAGTCGGTTAGCATCTCAGAGAACAGAATACAGCCCTCATCGGAGCAAATACCCTTGCGCATCCGCTCCATCTGGTGGCGCCGGAAGCTGGCCGTCATGTCGTCCATCTTCTGCTCCAGGGCGGAAACCTCGCTGAGCCACTCCACGGGATCGGATACCACACCGCTGAGCGCCTCAATGGCTTTGCGGCTGACAGCCTCCATCTCCCGGATTTCTTCCTTTGCTTCCTCGGAGAAGTGGACATCCTTCTCCTTTAGAATCCCGCTGTAACCGCAGATGTTCATGGCGTGGTCACCGATACGCTCAATGTTGCCCGCGATCTTGAAATAGGCGCTTACCGCGGCGGAATCCTGCTCATTGGTCTCGTGGACGATCACATGGGAGATAAACTGGGAAATTTCCTTGTTGAGGAAGTCAATATATTCCTCTACCGACTCCTCCTTGGTCACCAAGGAAGGGTCACGGTCCAGTACCGCCCGGAAGGCGGTGGAGACATTTTCCTTCGCCATGTCCAGCATGCGGTTGAGTTCCTGACGAAGCTGACTGATATAGATGGCAGACTGACCGATGGTACGGTCCTGATTGGCGTTGATGGGCGTGAGGTAGGCTAGATGCATTCCCTCGTCCAGATCCTGCTTGCGCTCAGGCAGGATGCGCATGGCCGCCTTCACCATCCACTTGCCCAGAGGCAGCAGGAGCAGCGTGGTGACGATATTAAAGAGGGTGTGCATGTTGGCGATCTGAGAGGCAGGGCTGTTGGGCGTGAGGCTCTCCACGAAACCCACCAGGGAGATCCCCAGGAGCGGGGTCACCAGGCACAGCGTGGTAAATAGAACGGTGCCGATGATGTTGAACATCAGGTGGATGATAGTGGTCCGCTTGGCATTGCGCCCGGTGCCCACCGAGGCCAGCACAGCGGTGATGCAGGTACCAATATTCTGGCCGAACAGGACATACACGGCACTGCCCAGTCCGATGACGCCACTGTTGGCCAGCGCCTGGAGAATACCCACAGAAGCGGAGGAGGACTGGATGAGGGCGGTGAAGAGTGCGCCGGCCAGGATACCCAACACCGGATTGGAGAATTTGGTCATCAGGTCCACAAAAGCGGGCATTTCGCGCAGGGGGACCATGGCTGCGCTCATCATGTCCATACCGATGAAGAGGACACCCAGGCCGCCCAGGATACTGCCGTAGTGGTGGAGCTGCGGTTTTTTCAAAAATACCATCATAGCCACGCCCAGGAAGGCAAAGAAGGGGGCCAAAGCGCCTACGTCCAGGGCGATGAGCTGTCCGGTGATGGTGGTGCCGATGTTGGCGCCCATGATGATCCACACCGCCTGCGTGAGGGTCATCATGCCGGAGTTAACGAAGCCTACCACCATGACCGTGGTGGCGGAGGAGGACTGGATGACGGCGGTGATCACCGCACCCACCAGTACGCCCAGCACCCGGTTGGCCGTCAGCTTTTCCAGGATGCTCTTCATACGGTTGCCGGCCGCGGCCTCCAGGCCGGAGCTCATCATCTGCATTCCGTGCAGGAACAGCGCTAAGCCGCCCAACAGGCTCAGAATATTGGCAATACTCATCGAAATGCTCCTTTTTCTCTTTCTACTCTCTGAAATCGAATGGTCGGATCAGTTCCCTTGCCATCCGTCCGCAGGCGTTTTCCTGCGTTCGGGCAAAAGAAAAAGACATAGCCTGCTTTTCCATTCGAAAAGCAGGTCATGTCTCTTCAACGGGCCTGGGGCAACTCCACTTGCGCGTGAGCACAGTGGCTTTTTCCGCAGCAGCATCGCTCATAGCTCCATGGTCCTTTCTGTCCCAAACACAATCTTTCACAATTACATTATACATGCTATTTATGCCACCGTCAACGGAATTTTACCCCACTTTACCTTTTCTCCACATCGCGCAGAAAGACCGGTCGGTCCGGCTGGGATCTCTGTGGGCAATACCGAAAATGGAGTCCCTCGAAGGCGGTGATGCCCTCCGGGTCTTCCACGCTGCCCTCTGCCAGAAAACGGACCATCTCCCCTCTGGCCATCTTGACATGGACCCCTTTCTCCACTATCTTTCCGTCGACACGCAGCTCCCCGAAAACGGGCGTAATCACCCTTGTTCCGGCGGGCAGGTGGGGGATCACCGCCTTGCTATACTCCCCAGAGGCCAAATCCACTACCACGCCGTCGGGCATCAGAGCCTCGGCCAGCTTGCCTCCCCAGAAAGCATAGAGGTCCTTACAAAACGGAGTCTTCAGCTTGGCCTGCATCTCCAACCGGTAGGGAGTCACTCCGTCGAAGGGGCGGAGCACTCCGTAAAAACCGGAGAGGATGCGCAGGTGCTCCTGCACATAGGCCAACGCTCCTTCTGAAAATACCGCAGGCGCCATATAACGATACTGAATCCCTTCATAGGCCAGAAGCGCCGGTGTCAACCGTTGGCGCAGGTCCATGGTCTGGAACCGCTGGTAGTTGAGTTGGGCCAGTTGATCGTTGCAGGCGAGCAGCTTCTTCAGTTCCGTTAAAGAAAGGCCCTTCAGATAGCCCAGCAGCTGCTCTGTCTCCTCCAGCAGAGCAGGCAGCTCTTTAGGCGGCAGCCCGTCCAGATCTTCGTTCATTTTCTTAGCTGGTGAGATGATGATACGCATAGACTTCCTCCCTTTCAGTATTCGGAACGGGCAAAAAACGGCCCGAAGCGGTGATTCTACGCCGTCTCCGGGCCGTTGATGGGGCAAAAATCAGTCGATGGGGTTGTCGGCCACGAACTCCACAGCGGCGGCGAAGGCGTCGCAGGCGGACTTACAGGCGGACTGGCTGCCGGTGAGCAGACCACCGCCGAAGTTGGTCTCGCTGGGGGGCGCATACAGCACGCACAGACGGACGTCGGCGGCCTTCAGAGCGGCATCTACGCCGTACATGGCCTCCAGAGGAGGCGCGATCAGGTAGGCGATAGCCTCACCCTCCTGGATACCGCAGGCCTCGGACAGGTAGGAGCCGGTCCGGGAGATGCAGTGGGCATAGTAGACGATGGTGTCGTCCTCGTTGGCGGAGACGAAGTGGCACACGTTCTCGATCATGTCCACACAAGCCTCCAGGCCGGCCTTGGCCTCAGCAGGGTTCGGGGCAGCCAGGATGCCGATGATCTCGCCGGCCAGCTTGGTGTTGGCGTTGGCGGCACCGCCGTAGAAGCTCTTGGCGTAGGCCACACGGCAGTCGGCCTTCTTGGTGGCCTCGTCCAGAGCGGTATAGGTCACATCATCGCAGTCGGCAGTAACCAGCGCCAGGGACTTCTCGCCGGGCTGCAAGCCAAACTCCTTGGCCAGATCAGGAGATACGTTTGGGATCAGCTTGGTGGCCAGTACAGTTGCTTTCACAGGATCTCGTTTCATGATCCGTCTCCTCCTTCACGGGCAGCGTTGCCGCCCGGCCTGCCGTCCAGCCGGCAGCATATATCATCAGTATGATTATATCGGGCCACATCCTTTTTGTCAACGGAACACCAGTGTGGTACCGCTTTTTTCGGCTCTTTTCGGCAAAAAAACTGCGGAGTCATCCCTGCATCGGGATGGCTCCGCTCTTCTCCACAGGCGGGTATTTCCTGGTATGGCTGGACCCACAGTGGCAGCTATGGGTCCTTGCCCTGCATCAGCTTGCCATACCAGTTCCAAAGGGAGGTGAAGTTGGCCACCTGACACATCGCATAAGGAGGAATGGCGGTTCGTCCCGTCCACCCTTTAGCGCCGACAACAAAAAAGCCGTATCCCTCTTAAAAAGGATACAGCAACGGCCCACAGGCTCTCACCGTGGGAACTGCACCCTCCTAAGCGCGAGGAGGTCTCGTGTGCGCCATACACAGGCAGGTATTCTGACTTAGGCGTCCAAACGCGCTCCCCGCCTTCCCAGAGCTTCCGCTCCAGTGACCTAATGGGGACCACTTCGCCAATACAGCAACGGCTTTGCGCGGGATTCTCACCCGACTTCCCTTTTGAGCTCGTCAAAGCACCTGTGTACCACTTATGATTCAGTTGTCAGCTTGGCTTATATGTATTATACTGGCCCTCTTGCCTCCTTGTCAAGGGGGGGGAAACACATTCAAAAACGAAATGGACCCCGCCGCAGTTCCTGCGGCGGGGTCCATCTGAATTGGTTACTGCCAGTCGGCGGGGAAAACAGTGTAGGCGTACTTGGCATAGTCGGGGGTGCTGAAGTGGATATGGCTGCCCTTGGGGATGTAGATCACATCGCCGGCGTCGCCGCCCACCACACGACCGTCGATCTTGATCTCCAGACGGCCTTCCAGCACGATATCCCACTCATCGTAGGTCAGGGTCCACTCGAAGTCGGCTCCGTCGGAGAGCTCCATGATGCCGCAGCCCATGCGGGGGGCCTCCTCCAGGGTGGCCACGTCCTTGAGCTTGACATCGTTACGGCCCTCAAAGGGCTCCAGTTTTACGGTGGAGGTCTTGACGCCGATGACGCCGCTGGGGTCCACCTGCTTCTGGAAGTCGCACTTGCCGGTAGAGCCCGCCGCTTCGGCGATAACCTTTTCTACAATGCTGCGAATGAGTTCTTCACTTACGTTCATAGCGATTCCTTACCTTTCCGCGCTGCCAGTTAGTCAAACTTCACGTTCTCGATCTTAGACAGCAGCTTGGGCGCCAGGATATTGGCCACGATGATGGCGGTAACACCAGCCACCAGCTTGCCAACGATCACGGGGAAGATCATGTCGGGGTTGTTGCCGGCAGTGAAGCCCAGGTGGTCGCCGAACACGAAGGCGGCAGACACGGAGAAGGCCACGTTCAGCAGCTTGCCCTTGGGGTTCATCTCGCCCATGATGTTGAACATCGCGATGTTGTTGGCCAGGTTGGCCACCATACCGGCAGAGCCCTGCTCGTTCATGCCCAGAGCGGCACCGATCTTCTCCAGAGGCTTGCCGAAGGTGCGGGTGATCCACTCCACCATGGGGAAGGCGCCGATGAGGACGATGGCGATCTGGCCACAGACCAGGAGTCCGCTGTCCAGACCACGGGAACCATCGGCGGGGTTCTCGACCATGATGTGGAACACGGGGAACATGATGCCGGTGATCTGCTCAAAGACAGCGATGGCGGTGAGGGCGGTGATGACGATGGTCACGCCGGTACCGAACACGTTGAAGCCTTTGATCATGGGGCCAGGGGCACACCACAGGCCGATGACGATCAGAGCAGCGATGATGATGACGGGGATCAGGTTCTGGATGATGGTGATGATACCCAGGTGATACTCAGGAGCCAGGGTGTTCATCATCAGGCCACCCACGATGCAGCCGATGGGAATGGTGATCATACCAGCCAGAACACCGGCGCCCAGGTAGCCGCGGTCTTCCTTCTTGATGATACCCAGAGCCACGGGGATGGTGAACACGATGGTGGGACCCATCATGGTGCCCAGGATCAGGCCGGCAAAGTTACCGATGGCGATGTCCTCACCGGCCAGCTGCATGGCCAGGGGATAGCCGCCCATGTCGCAGGCCAGCAGGGTGGTGGCGAACATGGCGGGGCTGGCACCGAAGATGCCGTAGATGGGCTTCAGGATGGGGCCCAGCAGCATGGACAGAACAGGGGCCGCGGCCACGACGCCGGCCATGGACATGGCCAGACCGCCCATAGCGTTGAAGCCGTCTTCAAACTTCTCACCATAACCGAGCTTGTTGCCGCGGATTTTGTCGATGGCGCCAACGAGCATGAAGATCATCATGATAAGCATGATGACGGAGTTGATAGAGATACCAGAGATCCATGCGGAGATACTGTCGGTAAATATGCTGGGATCAGCAGCAGCAATCAGTTCACTATAATCCATAGTTTACTCTCCTTCTCTTCTCAGAATGGGTCTGCTCCCATTGGGAAGCCTTCTGTCAGCTCCGGCTTAAAGCAGAGACTGGAACAGCTTGGGGGAAGGACGCGGGATAACGGTGGTGCCCACCAGGAGCTCCGCTTCCCGCTCTGCGGCCGCCACGGCCGCCCGGACCGCGCCCACATCGCCGGTGAGGGTCACATAACCCTTGCCGCCGATGGCGTAGCCGATGCGGACTTCAATGAGGGTGATGTTGGCCGCTTTCGCCGCCACGTCAGCGGCAGTGATGGCGGAGGCCACGGAGTAAAACTCCAGGACGCCCACGGCGCCCGGCTTCTCCACCTGGGTCGTCATGCTGATGGCCTGAATGACCTGAGGATGGACATTAGGGAGGGTCAGCGTGTCCACCACGCACTCGCCGCCCCGCTTGATGCCCTCGGCCATGGAGGCCTTTACGTCGCCGGTGTCTCCGGCGATGAGTACCATGTACTTACCTGGACAGACGGTGGAGGATCGGATGAGGTCCACCTGAGCCGCCTTCACCATGTAGTCGCAGGTCTCGATGCCCCGCGCGATGCTGTTGAGTTCTACCATGCCGATGGCAAGTCTGCTGGCGTTTCCCATGCTTCTCACTCCTTCCGGCTGCTGATACGGGCGCCCTTATCGGTGACCTCCACCACCACGCCGGAGATGCTGGCGTGGATGTTGGCGGACAGTCCCTCGGCGGCCTCGGCCAGGATCTCTCCCCGCTCCACATAGTCGCCCACCGCCTTTACCACATTGGCGGGCTTACCGATGTGCTGGGAGAAGGGGATAAAGACCTCATTGGGGCTGAGCTCCATGCACTCGTGGGCGTGGAGCCCGTAGTACTCGGAGAGCCCCAGTCGGGCCACCAGGCGGTCCGTGGGGGTGTGGCGCTGGTCCACGAAGGACCGGGCCTGGGGTTCCATGTTCCGGGGCACCTGGATGCCGCGGGCGCGGAGCTGGCCCTTGATGTACTGGTTCACCTTCCGGGGCGAAAGGCCCATGGGACAGGCAAACATCTCGCACACGCCGCAGTCGCAGCAGTTGGCCGCGTCGCCGAAGCAGCGCTCGTACTCCGCGTTGTCCTCCATCCCCGGCTCCCGCCAGAGGTTCCGCATCACCAGGTTGGGGCGGATCTGATGGCCGATGAGGTACCGGGGGCAGAGGTCGGTGCACATCCGGCACTGGATGCAGGCACTGCGGGTCTGGTGCCGGATGGCCTCCATGGGCAGGGTGGCCCGCTTGAACAGATAGTGGTCTTTGGGCAGGACGATGATGTTGCCGGTGGTCTTGGTAACCACGGCGGCATCAATGTCCGCCTGGCTCAGGAGTACTTTGCCCATCATGGGACCACCCAAGATCAGGGCATAGTCGGTGATGGTCGGCTCCGCCGCCTTCACGCATTCGGTGATGGCGGTGCCCACGGGTACGTGGAGCATGATGGGGGCCTTTACTTCACCCACCACGGAGAGGAACTTATCCACCACGGGACGGCCCTGGATGGCGTCGAAGATGTTGAGCAGGGTGCCCACGTTGTCCACAACACAGCCCACGTCCAGGGGCAGGCCCCGCTCCGGTACCGACCGGCCGGTGACCTGCTGGACCATGGTCTGCTCGTCGCCGGCGGGATAGAAGGTCCCCATCTCGAAGATCTCCACGGGAGCGCCCGCCAGCCTGATCGCGTCGGACAAGGCCACGATCTCAGCCTTATACTTTCCTTTGAGTGCGATGACTGCCCGCTTGGCCTCCAGGTGGGCGGCCACTGCCACCACCGCGGCTACGATCTGGGGCGCATAGGTGCGGCACAGATACTTGTCAGTCTCGATGAGGGGCTCACACTCTGCGGCGTTGACCACAAAGCATTCGGCCTTGGCGTTGAGCTTGACGTGGGTGGGAAACCCAGCGCCGCCGGCGCCAACAATACCGGATGCCTTGATGAGTTCGGTCAGATTCATGCTTTCACCGCCTTATTCCCTTTGCCATGTACCGCCCTGGCGGGGCGGCACCGGCTGTTACTCCAAAACGCTGGAATCGATCTCCTGGTCGTCCACGATGCCCACAACGGTGGCGTCAACAGGGACTGACATGTCCCCGGCAGCGCTCCGGGCCGAGCTCCCGCCGACGATCAACACCGTCTCTCCCACGCCGGCGCCGATGATGTCAGCCGCCACCATGGGGGTCTTATCCTTGGAGCCGTCCAGGATGTTGATGGGCTGCACAATGAGCAGCTTATATCCGGCCAGCTTCTCCTCTTTGCGGGTGGCCCAGATGTTGCCGATGACCTTTGCCACTTTCATACGTTGTCCCCCTGTTTGACGCGGGACAGCGGAAGAGGGAATCCCTCCCCCGCGGTCCAACCGCGTTTAGTCTTCGTCCCGGACGATAGTCATGCCCCGATCCTTGGCGGCGTCCTTGGCCAGCGCGGTGACAATGGTCTTCTCACCGATGTGCACCTTGGTAACCCCGCTCATGTTGGCCTCGATGAGATCCTTCTCCGTGAGAACCCGCTTCTCGATCCGTACCGCTTTCTCCTCACAGCAGGCGGCCACAGGGGCGGGCGCTGCGGGAGCAGGGGCGGCAGGAGCAGCGGCACACACAGGCGCGGCCGCGGCGGGTACGGGGGATGCGTTGCCCAGGATGACCTGCTCCAGGCTGGCCTGGGCGCAGATCACCACGCCGGAGGCTACCAGCAGGTCCAGCTTCTGCTGCATCATGTTGTAGTAAGCGGCGGGCGCCGTCTCCCTATACTGATACAGCTCCACCTCTTCGGTGGGGACATAGACCTTTTTACCTGAGAGGATGGCTTTGGAGGCAAGACGGGTATACGCGGTGTCGCAGGCGCCGGATGCCAGCGCCGCCATGGCGTCACAGCTCAGATTGAAGAGCACCACGGCCTCATAGGCGTCCAGGTCCACTTCGTAGTGGTGCATCAGGGCGCAGTCGGTGTGGTAACGGGCCTTGAGGGTCTCGTTCTCCAAGGTCGCGTGACAGTCGGTGCCGTGATCCTGAGTCAGGATCAGCAGACCCGGCTTTCCGCCGCAGTCGGTGCACTCGGCGCAGCTTCCTTCCGTTTCAGAGATCTTCTGCGCGACGCGACGGAGGATCTCTTCCACGATGGCGTTATGGTCCATGCCTTCCCCTCCTTTCTAAATCATTCATTGGGTCTCGTCAGACCTTACAGTTCATGGCGATGCCGGCCGGCGTCACCAGGAAGGGATTGGCCGGCTTGATGGTCTTGATGCCGGTCTCCTTCTCGAAGATGCCCTCGATCCCCGTCAGACAGCAGGTACCACCGCACAGATAGATGGCGTCGGTGTGCTCCTTGTCGATATACCGGTTCACGATGGAGGCCATCTTCTCCACCACTGCCTTCACCACCGGCAGGATCTCCTTGTGACGGGAGTAATCCTGCTTGATGGCCTCGGCCTCCTGGAAAGAGACGTGGAAGTTCCCCGCCAGGACCAGGGTGAGGTGGGTACCTCCGGTGGGCTCATCCTCAATCTGGACCACCTTGCCGCCCTTCAGGATGGCAAGGCCCGTGGTACCGCCACCGATGTCCACCACCACACCGTCCTCGATCTGGTAAATGGAATTGGCAGCGGTGGGCTCATCCAGAACATTGGTGACCTCAAATCCCGCTCCTTCTGCCACGTACTGGTGGGTCTTTGTGCTGGATTCAGTCCCGGCGGGCATGGCGATGGCACAGTTCACCAGCTCCATGTCCAGCCGCTCCTCCAGCTTTGCCTTGAGCTCCTTAACAATTCGCAGCGCCCCGGAGTAGTCCACCACCACGCCGTCCCGCAGGACCTGCGCCGCCTGCTTCTCACAGGCGATGGGATTATCCTCCTCGTCCAGGACGACCATGACGATGTAGGCCGTGCCCAAATCCAGGCCCACCTTCAGCTTGTTGCTGACGGGCTTGAAGGTCTTGGTCTCCGATTCCTCCACACGGGCCATATAGGCGTTGACGCGGTCCAGATCCATCATGTGTTTGGCGCTCCTTTGTCAAGTTTTATTTCCGCTCTGATACTGTCCAGCCAGATACCGGCACATCATAATGTGCATGGCACTGGACATGCGGTTGAGCTCTTCGATGATATCGCCCCGGGTGTACTTCGCGCCGGTGTGGAAGGCGTTGGCCGCCGCCACTTCCGTCTCACGCACATCGGTGCGCAGCTGGTTGAGCAGCGCGAAGTCCCGTCCCATGGTGTAGTCGGGCAGGACCATAGCCTTGACCCCAAAGAACCGCTGGGGATCGTGGGACTGCTCCCGCAGCTCCGCGTGGGTGAGTCCGATGATGGTGTCCATCTGGAAGGGCTCATCCAGCACGTCGCAGCGCATCATTTCCCGCAGGATCTTCAGGATGTCATCCAGGTCGTCGATGAGGGCCTGGCTGCCTCCCCGGTCGTGGATGTCCACCTGGGCCAAGACCACCGCGCTTTGCAGCGAGTCCAGCTTTCCGCGGAACAGAATCCGGGGATGGTTCTTCACCACCAGCACGTTCCCCACCAGGTGAGTCATGTGCTCAGGCTTCTCCATATAGAAGGCACCGGTCTCATAATCCACGAATTTGGGCTTCATAGGCGCCGGCGCCGGTGCGGGCGCGGGTGCGGGCGCTGCCATGGTCACCTCGGGCATGGGCGGCACCTCCGTGGCGACGATCCTGGGGGTGGTCTGCTGTCCCTCCTTGACGATCTTGATCTTGCGGGACTGCAGATACTCCCGGGCCGCCGGGGTGAGGATCTTGCCTGCCGGCACGACGTAACATTCGGGATCTGTTGCCCGAAGTTCGCACCGAAGAGCGTCCTCCGTGATACATTTCAAGCGCTTCACCCCCTCCGTCGGTAGGTTTGATGCGGCTTACGCCGGTCTTACTTCTCCAGGCTGGGGAGGATGAACTCCACTTCCTCGTGGGGACGGGGGATCACGTGGACGGACACCAGCTCGCCCACCCGCTCAGCGGCGGCGGCGCCGGCGTCGGTGGCGGCCTTGACGGCGCCCACATCGCCACGGACCATGACGGTCACCAGACCGCCGCCCACATGGACTTTGCCGATGAGGGTGACGTTGGCGGCCTTGACCATGGCATCGGCGGCCTCGATGGAGGCGACCAGGCCTTTGGTCTCAATCATACCAAGTGCTTGCATACTAGCCATATTTATACACTCCTATGCCCATCCGGGCGGCGGCCAGGGGACCGGACGACTTACGCCGCCCGGCCCCCGCTTCGCCGCAGGGGATGGGGAAAATGGTTACTGCTTATCCAGGGAGGGGAGGATGAACTCCACTTCCTCGTGGGGACGGGGAATGACATGGACGGAGACCAGCTCGCCCACGCGCTCGGCAGCGGCAGCGCCGGCGTCGGTGGCGGCCTTGACGGCACCCACATCGCCGCGGACCATGACAGTCACCAGACCGCCGCCCACATGGACTTTGCCGATGAGGGTGACGTTGGCGGCCTTGACCATGGCATCGGCGGCCTCGATGGAGGCCACGAGACCCTTGGTCTCGATCATGCCAAGTGCTTGCATAGTAGCCATAAATAGTTCCTCCTAAAATTCAGTCTTACAGATCCTTGAGCCGGGCCATGATCTTGCGGACGATGTCCTCTACATCAGCCTCGCTCACATCGCTGGTGCGCAGACGGCAGATACCGTCAGAGCAGTCAGGCAGGTCGGCACGGATCTCCTCCAGCTCTTTGAGGCCATAGGCCACCTTGCGGGTATTGAGAAGCTGCATGGGGCCCACGTTCTCGCTGGTGGCGGAACCGCCCACGGCGCCGCAGCCCAGCGTGAGGGCGGGCATGAGGCCGGTGGTGCCGCCGATGCCGCCCAGGGCGGAGGGGGTGTTCACCATGATCCGGGAGGCGGGTACTCGCTTGGCGAAGTAGTCCACCATCTCGTCATTCTTGGTGTGCATGGAGAAGGTGTGGCCGGCGCCCTCGTAGTGGAGGATGGTGCACACCTTGTCGCACACATCCTTGTAATCTGTGCCGGTGTAGAAGGCGAGGATGGGGCCCAGCTTCTCGTTGGAGTAGGGATGGCCGCGGCCCACACCGTCCTCACGGGCCACCAGGACCCGGGCGGTGGCGGGCACCTTGTCCAGCCCGGCCAGCTTGGCAATGGTCTCCACGCTGCGGCCCACGATCTCGGGATTCATGGTGCCGTTGGCACGGAGGATAAACTTGCCCAGCTTCTCACGCTCGGCGTCGTCCAGGAAGTAGGCGCCCTGCTTCTCCATCTCGGCCTTGACGGCGGGAACCATGTCCTCGTCGCAGATGATGGACTGCTCGGAGGCGCAGATGGTGCCGTTGTCGAAGGTCTTGGAATCCATGATGCGCTTGACCGCCAGGGGCAGGTCGCAGGTCTTCTCCAGGTAGGCGGGGCCGTTGCCCGGGCCCACGCCGATGGCGGGGGTACCGGAGGAATAGGCCGCGCGGACCATGGCGGAGCCGCCGGTGGCCAGGATCATGGCCACATCCCGGTGACGCATCAGGTTGTCGGTGGCCTCCATGGTGGGGATGGTGATGCAGGAGACCAGGTTCTCGTTGCCGCCGGCCTCGGCGATGGCCTGCCGGATGACCTTGACGGTCTCCATGATGCAGCGCAGGGCCGTGGGGTGGGGGGAGAACACGATGGCGTTGCCCGCCTTGATGGCGATCTCCGCCTTGTAAAGGGTCGTAGAGGTGGGGTTGGTGGAGGGCACCAGACCGGCAATGACGCCCATCGGCACGGCGATGGTGCGGACCTTCTTCACGTCGTCCCGCTCCAGCTCGCCCACGGTCTTCATGTCCTTGATGTACTCATAGACACCGCGGCTGCCGAAGATATTCTTGATGATCTTGTCCTCAACCTTGCCGAAGCCGGTATCCTCATTGGCCATCTCGGCCAGGCGCCGGGCGTTGCGCACACCGGCGTCGGCAATGGCACGGACGATGTGGTCCACCTGGGACTGGGTCATAGTGGCCAGTTCCTGCTGGGCCTCCTTCGCCGCCTCCACCAGCTCACGGACCTCTTGCATAGATAGTAGGTCTTTATCGTAAAGCTGCATTTGATCAACTCTCCTCTTGAGGGATGCTTCCCATATGACATTCCGTCATCTTCAGCGGATCTTAACGTCCCCGAAACGCTCGAATGGCCGCCACAAGCTCCTCTTTTTTGGCGAACCGGATCTCCTTACGGGTCATGGTGTCCAGGCCCACGCTCCTTGCGACGGAGCGCAACTTGACCACAGGCATGGCCTCAAGGACCTCGTCCGTCAGCTCGGCGAGCTGTACGCCCTCTTCCTCCTCGGTCTTTTCCTCCGCCGGGGCCTCGGGCTCCGGCTGGGGTTCAGGCTGGGAGGCGTGGGGCTCGCTCACCGGAGGCTGCTGGACCTTCTCCGGCTCCTTGGGGGGCTTGGGAGTGGGCGTGACCGGCGCGGGCGTCGTCAATATGCCCTCGAGCTCCTCATGCGGTCTCGGGATGACGTGCACGGACACCAGCTCGCCGACCCGCTCCGCCGCGGCCGCACCGGCATCGACTGCCGCCTTCACGGCGCCGACGTCGCCACGGACCATGACGGTCACCAGGCCGCCGCCCACGTGTTCCTTACACGTCAGAGTGACATTTGCCGCCTTTACCATGGCATCAGCTGCCTCAATTGAGGCCACCAAGCCACGGGTTTCGATCATACCCAAAGCCTTCATTCAGTACCTCCATCATGGGCCGGCATTACCAGCCCTCTCTTGTGAACGAATCAGGCGATGGGGATCAGTCGATGGGGTTGTCGGCCACGAACTCCACAGCGGCGGCGAAGGCGTCGCAGGCAGACTTACAGGCGGACTGGCTGCCGGTGAGCAGACCGCCGCCGAAGTTGGTCTCGCTGGGGGGCGCATACAGCACGCACAGACGGACGTCGGCGGCCTTCAGAGCGGCATCTACGCCGTACATGGCCTCCAGAGGAGGCGCGATCAGGTAGGCGATGGCCTCACCCTCCTGGATGCCGCAGGCCTCGGACAGGTAGGAGCCGGTCCGGGAGATGCAGTGGGCATAGTAGACGATGGTATCGTCCTCGTTGGCGGAGACGAAGTGGCACACGTTCTCGATCATGTCCACACAGGCGGCCAGGCCAGCCTTGGCCTCAGCGGGGTTGGGGGCGGCCAGGATGCCGATGATCTCGCCGGCCAGCTTGGTGTTGGCGTTGGCGGCGCCGCCGTAGAAGCTCTTGGCGTAGGCCACACGGCAGTCGGCCTTCTTGGTGGCCTCGTCCAGAGCGGTATAGGTCACATCATCGCAGTCGGCGGTGACCAGAGCCAGGGACTTCTCGCCGGGCTGCAGGCCCAGCTCTTTGGCCATATCAGGAGCCACGTTAGGGATGATCTTCGTGGCCAATACGGTTGCTCTTACGGGATCTCTTTTCATGGTAGAATTTCCTCCCTACTCCTTACAGTTTCAGATCAGTGCCGCTGGCCTTCTTCTCCAGCATGATCTTAATGATGTCGGCGATGTGAGCGCCGGCCTCGGCGGGGATGGTACCATTCCGGTGGATGTTGGAGACCACGGTACGGCGGGCCTCGGGCATGCCCACGGTGGCCTTGTAAGCGATGTAGGCGGACATGGACTCGGCGGTGATCAGGCCGGGACGCTCGCCGATGAGGGTGCAGGTAACCTCGGCGCCGGTAAGCTCGGAGATCTCGTCCATGACGGCCACACGCCCAAACTTCACGAAGAAGGGAGTGCCCACGTCGATCTTATAGTTCTGCAGGCCCTGCATGATGGCGGGGAGCAGGTCGGGGATGTTGGCGGCCACGGAGGCGGAGGACAGACCGTCAGCCACGTAGATCTGGACGGTAGGGTTCTTCTTGCACTTTTCCTTGATGGTGGCCACGGCCTCGGGGCTGAGCTTGCGGCCCAGGTCGGGGCGGGTCAGGTAGGTGTCCTTGCTGTCGCACTGGGTCTGCACGATGAACAGGCCCTGAGACTTCACGAACTCCTCATCCACGTCGTTGAACACGGCGTCCTGGGCGGCGGAGTGGGCGGCCCGGAACTCCAGCTGGGGGAGGGTCTTGTAGCGGGCGCCGGCCTTGCCGATGCCCAGACGGCAGGGTGCGTTGAACTTCAGCTCGGCATACTCCTCGCCGTGCTCAGGATTCTCCACCAGATACTGCTTGCGGATGTCCACCTCGGTGATGTCGGGGATGCAGCCGTCTTCGATGTTGGCGGGCGCCTCGCAGGCCTTGGCACAGGCGGCCTCGACAGCGGGAGCGGCGGAACCGCTCACGTTCATCTCGCTGAGCACCTGCTCAATGATTGTTCTCAGATCTTTCTCATCCATGAATCACACCTCCTCCCTTATTTCGCCAGGAACACGGAAGCGTCGCCAGCCTTGGCGGTCAGCTTGCCGTTCTCGGAGAAGCCCATCTTCTCCAGCCACATATCGAACTCGTGGATAGGACGCAGGCCGAAGATCTCGCGGAGGGCAGCGGCCTCGTGATAGCCGGTGCACTGATACATCAGCATGCAGTCATCGCCCTCGGGAACGCCCATGATGTAATTGCAGCCGGCGGCAACCAGCAGGGTGGCCAGGTTCTCGATGTCGTTCTGGTCAGCCTTCATGTGGTTGGTGTAGCAGGCGTCGCAGCCCATGGGAACACCGGTCAGCTTGCCCATGAAGTGGTCCTCCAGACCGGCGCGGGTGACCTGCTTGGAATCGTACAGGTACTCGGGGCCGATGAAGCCGACCACGGTGTTGACCAGGAAGGGCTGATAGCGCTTGGCAAAGCCGTAGCAGCGGGCCTCCATGGTGACCTGGTCCCAGCCGTTGTGGGCGTCAGAGGAGAGCTCGGAGCCCTGGCCGGTCTCGAAGTACATCACGTTGGGGCCGGTGCAGGTGCCGCGGCTGAGCATGGTGGCGCGGCCCTCGTCCAGCATCTCGGCAGTCAGGCCGAAGGCCTCGTTGCCCTTCTGGCTGCCGGCGATAGACTGGAACATCAGGTCCAGGGGAGCGCCCAGCTTGTCGGCGGCGGCGGTCTGAGTGGTCACGTGGGCCAGCACGCAGATCTGGGTGGGGATCTCCCACTTCCGCTTGAACTCGTCGAACATCTTCAGAATGCGGGCCACGGACTCCAGGGAGTCGTCCACGGGGTTCAGGCCGATAACGGCGTCGCCGCAGCCCAGGGACAGACCTTCCATAACGGAAGCGATGATACCCTTGGGATCATCGGTGGTGTGGTTGGGCTGCAGACGGGAAGAGAAGGTGCCGGGCAGACCGATAGTGGTGTTGCAGTGGGCGGACACGCGCATCTTCTTGGCAGCGTAGATGAGGTCCAGGTTGCTCATCAGCTTGCAGACGCCGGCCACGATCTCGGAGGTCAGGCCGCGGGAAGCGTGCCGGATCATCTCGGTAGTGGTGCTCTCGCTGAGGAGCCACTCGCGGAACTCGGCCACCGTCATGTTCTTGAACTCATTGAAGATGGTCTCATTGACGGCGTCCTGAATAATACGGGTAACCTCGTCCTCCTCATAGGGGACGGCGGGGGAATTGCGCAGATCATTTAAAGTAAGGTGAGAAAGGACCACCTTGGCGGCGACTCTTTCCTCGGCAGTCTCGGCGGCGATGCCTGCCAGCTTGTCGCCGGACTTTTCCTCATTGGCCTTGGCCATAACCTCGCGCACGCTCTTGAACTCGTACACATGGCCAAACAGCTTCGTTTTGAGAATCACGCTACTTCACCTCTCGTACTTTTTAAGAATTAAAGATCAGGGTCTTGATCACCACGGGTACCACATGCCCGTCCGCGACGGGTTCGCCGATGTCCACGTAGTCTCCGCTGAGGGTCTTGATGCCGTCGATGCAGATGACATCTTTCTTGTAGTCCAGCATCACGTTCACCGCGTTCCCCAGCACCTTGCCGATATCGGCCTCCACCACAAGGATCAAGGGATAACTGCTGTCGATCACCTCCTTCGCTCCGTCAATGATGGCCGCTGCGAGGTCCTGGACCTCCGCAAAGCTGGTGCGCGTTTCCCCGTTGAAGGCAATGGCGATCTGTTCCACCTTGCCCTCCGGCTTGTACAGCGGCATCTGCCTGGTGATGGAGGAGCGAAACGTCTCCAGCGACGCCTCGTCCTCCTCGGACACCTTGAGAATGGGGATGTTCTTGATCGGGAGCCTGTCTGCCTCGACGTGGATGGTGCTCCCGCTCACCTCGGTGGTATGCGTCCCCGCGCCCACCACCGTGGCCCGTATTGTCTCGGCGGCCTGGAAGAGCTGCACGGTCTGGAGATCCGGGTTGGACCGGATCGCCTGACCCAGCAGCACACCGATGTCGCCGTAACGGAAATAGTCGCCCTCCATCTGCTGATAGACGCAGTCGGCAACGCCGCCGGAGAAGGTGATAGCCTTGATTTCCGGCTCGGCGGGGAGGGGTTTGCCGTCGTTGGTGTAGAGTCCCAGGTGGTCCCCGTCCATCTTCTTGAGGTGGAGGGACTGGGCCAGCTGGTCGGCCATCAGGGCGCAGATCTGGCGGAGCTTCTGCTCCTCCGCCGGATCGCCCACCTGAAGGTCGATGCCGTGGGACTTGGCCAATGCCTGTATCTTTGGGAAGAGATAGGTGACCCTGCCCTTGTCCACTTTGATGAGGCGCCCGCCGATATCCAGACAGCTCACCCCGCGGAGGGTCCCCTTCTCATAGACTGCGATGTTGGTGGTGCCGCCGCCCACATCCAGGTTGGCGACGGTGGTGCGGTGCTCTTCCGAGAGCTTGTCGGCGCCGGCGCCCCGGGCCGAGAGCACCGACTCCAGGTCGGGCCCGGCGGTGGCCACCACAAAGTCTCCGGCCAGATCGGAGAGGGCCTCCAGCACCTCGTTAGCGTTTTCCTTCCGGGCGGTCTCGCCGGTGATGATCACCGCGCCGGTCCGCACATCCTCCGGTGTCATACCGGCGGCCTGGTACTCCTCCCGGACGATCTTCTTCACCGCCTCGGCGTCGATCTCCGTGTTGGACTTGAGGGGCGTAAAATAGATGAGACTGCGGTAGATGACCTCTTTGTCCACGATCTGGATCCGCGGCACGGTATAGCTGCTGGCCCGGTTCTCAATGGTCAGCCTGCTGAAAATGAGCTGTGTCGTGGAGGTTCCAATATCGATGCCCACGCTGAGGATCACTTCATGCAAGGCGTTCACCTGCTTTCCATTTTTGGTCGTTGGTCCTGTAAAAACAGGCAGCCCGAACACACAGGGGCTTTTTCTCTCCCCCGCGCATCCGAGCTGCGTCGCTCTGTTTTCCGGCCCGTGTTACGTCACACTGGCCGCGTCTACGATTTGATTTTTGAAGTCAAAGGTCACATGGGTCCCGCCCGGTCCCGACTCCACGCCCAGATTCCCCCGGAGCTTATCCTTCACCATGGTCTGGACGATGGACAGGCCCAGCCGGTCGGTGCGGACGTTCTCCACATCATAGCCGCTGCCGTTATCGATGACCTCGATGCGGGAATACAGCTCCCCGCGGGTCACCACAATGCGGATCAGCCCGCTCTCCCGGTCCTGGAAGGCGTACTGAAGGGAATTCTGCAGCAGCTCGTTGATGATGAGGGCCACCGAGGTGGCAATATCGGAATCTACCTTGAAATCGTCCCCCTCCAGGGTGATGTTCACGTCGAAGTGAGGACGGGCAAAGTAGCGGACGGTATTATTTTTGATATTGAGGATGACCTCACCGATCTTTACCTGGTCCACACCGCTCTGTGCCAGCAGCTCATGGGTGGTGGCGATGGAGAGGATGCGGTTCATACTCTCGCCCAGAACCTTCCGGGTCTCCTCGTTGTCTGAGCGCCGGACCTGGAGCCGCAGGAGGCTGGCGATGGTCTGGAGATTGTTCTTAACCCGGTGATGCATCTCCTTGATGGCCACCGATTTAAGGATCAGGGCCTTTTCCTGTTCTTTCTTCCAGGTGTTGTCCTGGATGACCACGGCAAAGGCCATGTCTTCACTCTCCAGCTGGATATGTTTCACGGAAAGGCTGTGCCGGCCCACGGTGATCTCGATGACCGAGTAGCCCGACTGGTCGGTATCATCCACCGAGTCTACCAGGCGCACATTCTCGTAGACCTGACCCAGCGGGTCCTCTATGTATCCCAGTTGACGGTAGAGGTCCCGAGCCAGGGAGTTCCGGAAGGCTACAACGCCTGTCCGATCCACCATCAGCAGCGCCTCGTCAATACACTCGGTGAGCCAGTTGTTGCTGCCCACCATGTGGCTCAGGGCGTTGGCGATCTGCTCGTAGCTCTGCTCGGAAAAATGGAGCCGCTCGCTGATCTGCCGCTGCTCATCCACCCGCTGCTCCCGGATGAGCACGCCAATGACCCGGTCGCCGGCGGTGTTCTTGATGGGTTCCACCGACTGGATGGTGCGGCCATTCTCCTGGGTCACGGCCTTCATCTGTTTGGTGGCCACCCCCAACCGGAAGGTCCGGGCCACTGCGGGCTCGTTTTCCTTCCGGGCCAGCAGGCCCACCACGGTCTTTTTATAGGAGGACGGTACATAGGAGGGCTTCGCCTCGGCCACAACGATCGCGTCTCCATCCCAGGAGGGGCAGTCGATAAAAATATCGGCATCCTCCAGGTTGGCCAAGGGTTGGAGCACCGCACTCATACCCTGTATGGTGGCAATCTCCTCCTCTGTGAGGTCCGTATATTTTTTGCACAGCTCCCAGATGATGTCCATCTCTCACTGACCCCCGGACTTCATCAAGATGATCTCGGCTACCCGGCGCATGGACAGGTTCTTTGTCTGGCTGAGCTTCCGGATGTAGTCGTAGGCGTCCTGTTCGGTCATGCCCTCCTGGGCCATGACCTGACCTTTGGCCTTCTCGATGATACTGCGGTTCTCCAGCCGCTCAGACACCTTCTGCATATCCTTTCGGAGCTTCTTCATGTCCTTGCTGCGGGCCACCGCCAGCTCAATGCTGGGGACCAGGGATTTCTCGTCGATGGGTTTGACCAGGTAACCGGCCACCCCAATATCTTTGGCCTGATCCACGAATTCCCGCTCACTGTACGCCGTGAGCATCATCACCGTGTCAGCCAGGTTTTCTTCATATACGATCTTGGCTGCGGACAGGCCATCCAGCAGAGGCATCTTGATATCCATGAGCACCAGGTCGGGCCGGCACTGCTTGCAGACCTCCACAGCGTCAAAGCCGTCGGCGGCCTCTCCGACCACCTGATAGCCCTCTTCCGCCAGCAGTTCTTTCAAGTCCATTCGGGTGATGGGTTCATCGTCGGCGATGACCACCCGGATCCCGTCCTTGTACATTCCACTTCTTCCTCCTTGCTGTGCCGGCGTCCGTCCGCCCGCTACAAGTACCCCAGGAACCGCAGCAGCTCATCGACTCCCTCGCCGCTGACGCTGCTGGTCACGAACATCTGGCTGGCCCCCGCCATACGCAGATATTGCTTGGCGCGTTCCACCTGCTCCGGCGTGGCAATGTCACATTTGGTCACCACACCAAGGGCGGGCTTGGCAAACTGGCTATTATAGGCTGGGGGAAACATGGTCCCGTCCTCCGTGGCATCCTGGACAAAAACGATGACGTCCGCGTCTGCCGCCGTTACCATCAAAGCGCCCCGAAAATACCGGCGCTCCAAATATTCTCCCGGCGTGTCGATCATGGTCTGATTGATGACCTGTACCGTCTGGGTCTTGTGATAAGTCAAGTCCTCATGATTGATCCGCTGGCACAGGGTGGTCTTCCCCGCCGCCGAGCGGCCGATGAGGATCATACGTTTTTTTCGTCCTTCCATCTCGTGCGGCCTCAGGTCTTAGTCATAGGCGTGGGGCTGTAGCCCATCATGTCACACAGCACCTGCATCACGCTGTGGAGGGCGGCCTCCACAGCGGCCACATCACCGGTGATGACCAGGGAACCGTTGAACCGGTCCACGAAACCGATCTCCACCGCTGCGGCCTTGGTGGACACATCGGCAGCGATCATGGCGGCCTCACTGGGGGTGATGGTCATGATGCCGATGGCACCCCTGGCGTCGATCAGCCCCAGCTTTGTATAGAGGGAGTCGTCCGGGCTGGCGATCACATGGCACAGTGTCACCTGCTTGCCGGGGACAAATTCCTGAATAATTCGTTTTTTCTCGTCCAATTCGATCACGGCGCTCACCATCCTTCCATGAGCAGCGGTATCACCTGACAAAAAAGCTCCCAAAGGATCAATCTTTTTCAGCATCAATCCCTGGGAGCTCCATCGCTCGGCTCAAACACCTGCGTTTCCTATCGATCCGCGCTGCTTCCGGCACTAACGGCGCACCTTCCGCCACTTTTATACAAAAGCATCTGAAATCGCATCAATGCTTTTTGCATATTTTATCAGCCAAAAGCGGCATTGTCAATGCTTTTCTCTTCTTTCAGCCGCGGCCGGCACTACCGGCCGCGGCTGAAACCTTTAGGGCAGCTTCCCGATATAGGCTTTCCGGAACACCTGGAGAATATCCTCCTTGGTGCAGGGCCTGGGATTAGTGGCGGTGCAGCGGTCGGCCAGGGCGGCCTCCGCCATAGCATCCAGCTCGGCCTCAAATTCCTCTTTGTTCACGCCGGCAACCTGGATGCTGGAGGGGATGTGGAACTGCTCCACGTACTTCCGGGCGGTGCGGATGAGATTGAGGGCGCTCTGGCGGACGCTGGAGCTCTCCAGGCCCAGCAGGCGGGCGATCTTGGCATACCGCTTGGCCACAGGGGTAAGGCTCTCGGCGCAGCCGGCGTTGAAGCTCATCACATAGGGGAGCAGGATGCCGTTGGCCCGGCCGTGGGGGATGTGGAACCGGGCGCCCAGAGCGTGGGCCATACCGTGATTGAGGCCCAGGCCGGAGTTGGAGAAGGCGATACCGGCCAGGCAGGAGGCATTGTGCATGCCCTGACGTGCCTCCATATTCTCCGACTCACGGTAGGCAGTAAGCAGGTGCTTGCGCACCAGCTTGATGGATTTTTCAGCCGCCGCGTCGGAGAAGTCGTTGGCGGCGGTGGACACCAGGGCCTCTACCGCGTGGGTGAAAACGTCGATGCCGGTGTCAGCGGTGACAGAGGGAGGCACGCTGGCGGTAAGCACGGCGTCCAGAATAGCCACATCGGGCAGGAGGCTGTCCTCCACCAGGGGGTACTTGACCTCCTTCTCCGGATCGGTGATGACGGCAAAGCGGCTCACCTCGGAGCCGGTGCCGCTGGTTGTGGGCACCGCGATGAACTGGCAGTCCCGCATATCGCAGGCCTTGGCCGCGAAGAATACGATGGCCTTGGCCGCATCGATAGGAGAGCCGCCGCCGAAGGCGATGACGGCGTCGGGCTTGAATTCCAGAATGGTGTCCACACCCTTGGTGACGGTGGCGATGTCGGGGTCGGCCTTTACCTTGTCAAAAATGCGGTACTCCGCCCCTGCCTTGTCCAGCTCATCGGTGATATAGCTCACCTTTCCGCTGGAGGACATAAAGCCATCGGTGACGATAAATACCCGGTGCAGTTTGGGGGCGAGGGTCTCCAAACCGCCCCCTGTCATGATCCTAGTACGCACGCTGAAGGAGTTCATAATGCGCTCTTCGCTCCTTTCCCGTTGGCCGGTGCCCTGTCCGGCACCGCCGAAAACAAAAAGCGCCCTGAACGCAGGATAAATCACATCGATTCCCCGTTCAGGACGCTGCTTCGCATCCATTCCTTTGCTGATCGCCCACTGCTTCGCAGACGAATTCCAGCTATGGCAATTTTACGACGTCAAAGGCTTTTTGTCAAGTTTTTTCTCTCAACCACCTTCTGCTTTTGTTATATCTGTAAAAAAACGGTTTGACAACCCGGAGAAAGCCTGCGATAATATAGGCTGTCAAAGCAGGTGCGCGGAGGTCGTCCAGCCGGCCTCCAGCAGAACAAAATGGGCAGGCCTTGCCAGCGTTTGCGGGCAGGGTCTGGTTGTTATTCTCTTTTCCCCGCGTTACCAGCAAAGGAGTGTATCAATGGAAATCAGGTTCGTTCTTCCCTCCGAACGAGATCAACTCGCCCGCAACGTGGTGAGCGCCTTCCCGTCCAAGACGCCGGATTCTCTCCTTCGGAACATGGAAAGCGAGCTGTACCAGCCGGACGAGGGACGCTACCTCGGCTGTTTTGACGACGATGGGACCCTGGTGGGTTCCATCCTGATGATGGATTTCACCCTCAATGTCAGAGGTGTGATGATGCCCATGGGAGCGGCGGCCTATGTGTCCACCAACTTCCTCCGGAAGAAGGAGCACACGGCCATGACCATGCTCCGCGTCCTCATGGGGTATTACCAAAAGCTCGGTACAGCCATCGGCTGTCTGCACCCCTTCATGCCCTCCTTCTATCGGAAGATGGGCTACGGGTACTGCAACGAGAGCATCCTCTACCAGCCCAAACCCAGTATGATCCGTTCCTTCGGGGACAAGTCCGGCCTCTCCTACGCCGGCCCCAACGACAAGGAGGAGGTCCTGCGCTTTTACCGCGCTTGGGCCGAGAAGACCAACGGCGCCACGGTCCACCACTACATGGACCCCCACCGCATCTTCGACATGCCCTATGTGGTCATCTGCCGCCGGGAGGGCCGGATCACCGGCTACCTCACCTTCGAGTTCGTGGAGGTGGACCACTACACCGACATGTACCACGACCTGATGGTCCGGGAGATGATCTGGGAAGACGTGGACACCCTCAAGCAGTTCATGACCTTCTTCGCCTCCCAGGTGGACCAGATCGAACGGGTACGCATCTTCTCCCCCGACGAGTACCTCCACGTCATGTTCAAGAATCCCGACACCGGTGAGAACCGGGCCCACGACGGCTGCATCCACGAGATCGGCCGCAAGACCATGGGCTACATGGTCCGCATCTTTGACGTGAAGCAGTATTTCGCCGTCCAGACCCACTGTGAGTCGCCGGTCTCCCGGCCCTTCACCCTGGCCCTCCAGGTCCGGGATACCTTCCTCTCCCACAACGACGGCACCTTCCTGCTGAAGGTGGAGGGGGACAGGGTGACCCTTGTGGACAAGGGCGAGCCCAACGTCACCCTCTCCACCCCCATCGCCGACCTCTCCTCCCTGGTGATGGGTGCCATCCCCCTGAGGGAATTTTTGGCCTACGACCGCATGCAGCTCAGCGACCCCAGCTACGCCGACGACATCCAAAAGGCCATCGGCTGGAGCGTCAAACCCAAGAACTATACTTATTTCTGAGCCGGAGGTGCGTCCATGAACGTGCGGATCACCAAGGCGGATGAGAGCCGCCTGAGCGCCTGCCATGAGGTCTTCCTGGACAGTGCCCTCTACGACCACTACTTCTCCCAGGAGGGGCGGCTGGACAAACAGCTCTCCACCGCCATCAGCCGGGGCGAGCTGTGGATCGCCCTCACTTCCCAGGACGAGGTGGCCGGGTGCATGTGGATCGAGCCCACCGGATTCTTCGGCGCCTTTCCCTACCTGGCCCTGCTGGGAGTGAAGAAGTCCTTCCGGGGCGCGGGCATCGGCCACGTGCTGCTGGAGACCTTCATCGGCGTCTCCCGCTCCCTGGGCTACAAGAAGTGCTCCCTGCTGGTGAGCCACTTCAACCCCAGGGCCAAGAACCTCTACCAGTCTCTGGGCTTCAAGAAGGTAGGCTATGTGCCCGACTGTATCCTCCCCGGAATCCATGAGAACATCATGGTCAAGGACCTGTAAACGCACAAAAAGTCCCGACTCCTCACGGAGCCGGGACTTTTTCATTCCTGAGACTTCTCTCCTCTGTTTTTGACAAAACCGTAGAGCCGGATCAGAAAAGCAATCCAGAATAGAACGGCACAGATGATGTTCATGGGCAACAGGAACTCCGGGGGCGGGTCGTGACGGGTATATACTGCAAGGACCACGCAGTTGACAGTCCAGACGATGGCCGCCGCCCCCGTCACCACCAAAGTCAGGAATCCCGCGATCTTCTGTCTCACCACAGCTCCTCCTACCTTGACCCTGCTGTCTCTCTGTTTACGCACACCATGTTCCGATCCGCTTCAAAGGGAGATTAGTGCTGATGCGCCCTCCGGACAATGCCAAAAGCGAGCATCACACAGCCGAGCACACCAATCACCCCTCTCCAAACCATCCCGGAAACAAAAAGAATGGCAGGAAGCGGGCAGACTGCGGCAAACAGAATCAGCAGCAATCCCGTAATGGATAAAACGATCTTATTCACAACAGAACAACTCCTAAAAAAGATGGAATCTCGTGGAACCTATCCTTCCACGGCCTTTGTGGTGAGCCGCACGGCCCGCTGGTATTTGGACTCGGAGACCGGGCGCAGCTCGGAAAGGCGCAGTGCGGACACTACCCGCTCCAGATCAGCCTGGGTGCCGGACAGAGCCTCGATCTCCACCTGACGTTCCCGGCACTCCCGGCCGGTAGCCGGATTCTGATAGGTCACGTCGTCAAAGGCCAGTTCGAACCGCCCCCCCGCTGTCCGGGACACCTCGTAGGTCCGGCGGAGGTTGACCACCACCGCCATTGGCATCAGGGCCTCCAGGTCCACCTCCGGCAGATAGGTCCGCAGAAAAGCTCTGGGGTCGGCCTCCCCGTTCAGGACCAGCTCGTCCTCCCGCCGCAGGAAAGTACCTCCCTCACGGCGGAGCATGGACTTCACCGAGAGAAGGCGCTTCTCCCCCTTCTCCCGCAGGCGCAAGGAACCACCCCCCTTGAGGATGGCCTCCCCGGGGGTGTCGAAATAGGTATCCTGCTGGGGCTTTTCCTCCACAAAGGTCACCTGATAGCCCGCCCGACTCAGCTGGGAGATAAGTTGGGTCTGGACCGCCCATGGCCGCGTGGAATCCACCACATATTTCTGCTCCAGTTCGGTGCCCATGGTCTCACCTCGTCAGGAAGGCGGCCACCGCCACGTTGTACTCCGGCAGGCCCTCCTTGGCCCACAACAGCTCCAGGCCCAGCTGGTCCCGGGCCAGTCCGGTGAGATCGAAGCCGAAGGCGGAAAAAGAATACCGCAGCCGCTCCGGCCGACGGCAGATCCGGCCGATGATCCGGCTGCACTTCTCACACTGCTCGCAGCGCCCCGCCGCCACCGTATAGGCGCCGGGCACCGCCTGCTCCAGTTGGAGCAGAACCTCCAGCAGGGCCTTCTTCACCACGCCATAGCTGGCACTTCTGACTTCGTCAGCCGCTTTGTCCGAGACCAGCGCCCTAGCCCGCTGCTCGTCGTCGTAGATCACCTTGATACCAATGAGGTAAACTGTACGGTAGCCCCCCAAAAGCTCCTCCGCCGCCGGTACCCCCGGCGGACAGGACCAGTTCATGTTGTGGTCTGGACAGTGGAGGCAGGCATCCCGGAACAGGTCCGGAAAACAATACCTGTCAAGCCATTCCCTCACCGGCAGGGCCTTCACCCGCACCTCTGTGGTATACATGTCCTCACGCCTTTCCTATACCCGCGCCAGGCGGGGACTCTCTTTGTTCCATCATAGCATCTCCCACCCCTCTTGGCAAGAGAAACAAGTTTGGAGTACCCAAACCATCCCAAATGTGGTAAACTGGTCAAAATAGCCACGTTAGGAGGCAAGCGTATGGGCAGATATATTCTAGCCCTGGACCAGGGCACCACCAGCTCCCGGGCCATTTTATTCGACGAGAAACAGGCCATCACCGGGGTGGCTCAGAAGGAGTTCCCCCAGCTCTACCCCAGAGAGGGCTGGGTGGAACACGATCCCATGGAGATCTGGTCCTCCCAGTACGCCGTCATGATGGAGGTGCTGGCCAAGACCGGAGTCTCCCCGTCGGAGGTGGCCGCCATCGGCATCACCAACCAGCGGGAGACCACCATCCTCTGGGACAAGGCCACCGGCAAGCCCATCCACAACGCCATCGTCTGGCAGTGCCGCCGCACCGCTCCCCTGGTGGACAGGCTTCTCTCCGACGGCCTGGGGGACCACATCCGCAGCACCACCGGCCTGGTGCCCGACGCCTACTTCTCCGCCACCAAGATCCGGTGGCTTCTGGACCACGTGGAGGGAGCCCAGGAAAAGGCGGAGCGGGGTGAGATCCTCTTTGGCACCGTGGACACTTGGCTCCTCTGGAAGCTCACCAGCGGTGCGGTCCACGTCACCGACGTGACCAACGCCTCCCGGACCATGCTCTTCGACATCCGCCGTCTGGACTGGGACGACACCCTGCTCGCCGCCCTGAACATCCCCCGGGCCATGCTGCCGGAGGTCCGCTCCTCCAGTGAGGTCTACGGCTATGCTCAGCTGGGAGAGGCCAGGGTGCCCATCGCCGGCATCGCCGGCGACCAGCAGGCCGCCCTCTTCGGCCAGACCTGCTTCGCCCCCGGAGAGGCCAAGAACACCTACGGCACCGGCTGCTTCCTCCTTATGAACACCGGTGAGACCCCCTGCGTCAGCAGCAACGGCCTCATCACCACCATCGCCGTGGGCCTGGGCGGCTCGGTCCAGTACGCCCTGGAGGGCTCCGTCTTTGTGGGAGGCGCCGTCATCCAGTGGCTCCGGGACGAGCTGCGCTTCCTCACCGAGAGCCGGGACGCCGAATACTACGCCCAAAAGGTGGCCGACACCGGCGGAGTCTACCTGGTGCCCGCCTTCACCGGGCTGGGGGCGCCCTACTGGGACATGTACGCCCGAGGCTGCCTGGTGGGCATCACCCGTGGCACCCGCCGGGAACACATCATCCGGGCGGCCCAGGAGTCCATCGCCTATCAGGTCCGGGACCTGGCCGCCGCCATGGAAAAGGACACCGGCGTCCCCCTCCGGGCCCTCCGGGCCGACGGCGGGGCCAGCCGAGACGGCTTTTTGATGCAGTTCCAAGCCGACATCCTGGGCCGGGACGTGGTGCGTCCCGTCATTCGGGAGACCACCGCCCTGGGGGCCGCTTACCTGGCCGGCCTGGCGGTGGGGGTCTGGAAGGATCAGGACGAGATCCGGGGGCTGTGGCGGAAGGACGTGACCTTCACCCCGGACATGGCCGACGAGCGGCGGGAAAAGCTGCTGAAGGGCTGGCACCGGGCGGTGAAACGCAGCCTGGACTGGGCCAGAGAGGACGAAGAATAAGAAAAAGCTGCCCCGGAGCTATGGCTCCGGGGCAGCTTTTTTCACTTACAGGTCCAGGATACGGCCGTCGGTGGAGATGACGGTCACCTGCCAGGGGATGAGCTTGCCGCAGTTCTGGAGGGCACGCTTCACGGCGTTCTCCAGGCCACCGCAGCAGGGCACCTCCATGCGCACCACGGTGACACTCTTGATGTCGTTGCGCCGCAGGATCTCGGTGAGCTTGTCGGCATAGTCCCCCTCGTCCAGCTTGGGACAGCCCACCAGGGTGATCCGCCCCCGGATGAAGTCCCGGTGGAAGGCGGCGTAGGCGTAGGCGGTGCAGTCGGCGGCCACCAGCAGCTTGGCCCCGTCAAAGTAGGGGGCGTTCACCGGCACCAGCTTGATCTGCACCGGCCACTGGGAGAGCTGGCTCTCCTCCGGAGCGGCGGAGGCAGCGGCCGCGGCGGGGGCGGCGCAGGGGGTGCGCTGGATGCTCCGGGACTGGCTGCCGGGGCAGCCGCAGGGCAGAGGCCCGGCAGCTTTGGCGGCCTTGGCCTTCTTGGCCGCCTCCACGGCGGCGGCGTCGTAGGCCGGGGCCTCCCGGACCTCAAAGGTGATGGCCCCGGTGGGACAGGCGGGCAGGCAGTCCCCCAGCCCGTCGCAGTAGTCCTCCCGCAGCAGCTGGGCCTTGCCCTCCACCATTCCGATGGCACCCTCGTGGCAGGCGGCGGCGCACAGGCCGCAGCCGTTGCACTTCTCCTGATCGATTTTGATGATCTTGCGCTCCATCTTTATTCCATCCTTCCGAATTTCATTTCTTTGCCGGTGGCGTCGTACTTTTTCCGTTTGCCGGTCAAGCCGGTGATCTTCACTCTCCAGACACCGGTGCGGTTCAGGCTCCGGGCCACGGAGGCCTTGAAGTCTGTCATGTTGGAGGGGACGTGCCGCTGGCACAGCAGGCGCAGGGCTGCAGTCTTTTCCGCCGGATCGGTGACCTCCTCGGCCAGGCCGAAAGCCACCGCCGACTCATACTCGGTGGTGAACTTGTCGGGCGGGATGTGGGTATCCCCCACCGCCGTCACACACACCCGGCCGTCCCGGCGGAGGCAGTCCACCTTCTGCCCCTCCAGGGCACAGTGAAAGAAGAGCTCCTCCCCCCGGCGGGCGATGGTCACCGGCACGTTGTAGGGCCAGCCCTCCGGGCCGGTCATACCCAGCACCGCGTACTCGCACTTGTCCAGCACCATATGGGCGAAATCGGCATCCATCTCCCGGTCTTTTCTTCTCATTTCCGGTCCTCCTCTTGTTTTTCCGTGTTTATTATTATATACTAGAGCTCCAAAGTCAGTTGGAATTCCAACAACCAGGAGTCTAACATGAAAAAATATCTGGAAATTCTCCTCCGCTCCCCCCTCTTCCGAGGCATTGCACCGGAGGAGCTGGAACAGCTCATTCCCTGCCTGGGGGGTGGTGCCCGGTGCTACCCCGCCGGGGCGACCATCCTGCTGGCGGGGACTCCCACCGGACAGATGGGTCTGGTGCTCTCAGGCCGGGTCCAGGTGGTGCGGGAGGAATTCTCCGGCCATCGGGCCCTTCTGGCTGAGCTGGAGCCTGGGGAACTCTTTGCCGAGACCTTCGCCTGCGCCCCCGCCCTGCCCGGCGGCCTGCCGGTGACCGTGCTGGCCGCCCAGGACTGTGAGGTGCTTCTGCTGGACCTTCAGCGCGTGGTGCGTTCCTGTCCCAACGGTTGTCCCTTCCACAGCCGGCTGGTGAGCAACCTGCTAGGGGTGCTGGCTGGGAAAAACCTGGCCCTCAACCGTCGGATGGTCCATCTCTCCCGCCGCTCCACCCGGGAGAAGCTCCTCTCCTACCTCTCGGAGCAGGCCGCCATGGCCGGTGGGATGGAGTTCACCATCCCATTCGGGCGGCAGGAGCTGGCCGACTACCTGTGCGTGGAGCGCAGCGCCATGTCCGCCGTCCTCTCCCGGCTCCGAGCTGAGGGAGTGCTGGAGACCCAACGGAACCGCTTCAAGCTCCTCCGCCTCCCAGAGGAGGAGCTCTGAACCCACTCTTCCCTTTTTCCGCCCCAGCGTGTACAATGTCCATGAGAGACACGGAACACAAGGAGGATACGAACATGCAGAAACCTGTTTTGGTGGTGATGGCCGCCGGCATGGGCAGCCGGTACGGCGGCCTCAAGCAGCTGGACCCGGTGGGCGAGCACGGAGAACTCATCATCGACTACTCCATCTACGACGCCCGGCGAGCGGGATTTGAGACGGTGGTCTTCGTCATCAAGCACGCCATCGAGGAGACCTTCAAGGCCGGCATCGGCGACCGGCTGAGCAAGGTGATGGACGTGCGCTACGCCTACCAGGAGCTAGACGACCTGCCGGAGGGCTACGCCGTTCCCGAAGGCCGGGTGAAGCCCTGGGGTACCTGCCACGCCATTCTGGCCGCACGGAAGGTGGTGGACGGCCCCTTCGCCGTCATCAACTCCGACGACTACTACGGCCCCGAGGCCTTTCGGGAGATGTACGACTACCTCTCCACCCATGAAGACCAGCCCGGCTGCTATGAGTACGCCATGGTGGGCTACCTGCTGGGGAACACCGTCACCGAGCACGGCCACGTGGCCCGTGGCGTCTGCGTGGAGACGGCCGACCACTTCCTGAAGAGCGTCACCGAGCACACCCACATCGAAAAGGACGGGGAGGACGCCCGCTCCACCCAGGACGGCGGACAGACCTGGCAGCACCTGGCCGGGGACACCATCGTGTCCATGAACCTGTGGGGCTTCACCCGCAGCTTTCTCATCGAGGCCGAGGCACGCTTTCCCGCATTCCTGGACCGAACATTGAAAGACGACCCCATCAAGGGGGAGTACTTCCTGCCCAGCGTGGTGAGCGCCCTCATCGGGGAGGGCAAGGCCCGGGTGAAGGTCCTGCGCAGCCGGGACCGCTGGTACGGCGTCACCTACCACGAGGACAAGCCGGTGGTGGTGGCCGCCATCGCCCATATGACCAAAGAAGGGCTCTACCCCGCCGACCTGTGGGGCGAATAACGCAAAAACGAAAAAACGGCGTGTGCGCACCGCACACGCCGTTTTTTGTGCGCCGGCTTCAGCCGCAGACCCCGTTCTTCACATGGACGATGAAGTCCTGGACGTTGGTGACGATGGTCTTGACCGTCAGGCTGCCCCGGTCCCGGAGCTTGTTGACGGCAAACTCCGAGATGTCCACCGAGTAGAAATAGAGGGGACGGACCACCCCATCCACCACCCGGTAGCAGGGGGTCATATTTCCGGTGGCCACGGTATGTAGGGTAGAGGCCATGCAGATGATGGTTGTGGCCTTCCGGATGAGGTTGCGCATGGCGTCCTGGCCCTCGTACACGTTGCCGTACACCTCGGGCAGGGGACCGTCGTCCCGGACGGAGCCCACCAGCACGAAGGGGACGCCCTTCTTCACGCACTCGTAGATGATGCCGTCCTTCACGGCGCCGGAGTCCACAAAGGCCTGGATGGAGCCCAGGCGGCGGACGTCGTTGATGGTGTCGATGTGGTTGTAGTGGCCGTTGGGCTGGCTGCGCTGGGTATAGATGTCCTGCCCCAGGGCAGTGCCCCGGCAGCCGGCCTCCAGGTCGTGTGTGGCCAGAGCATTGCCGCCCAGGACCCCGTCCACAAAGCCCTCCCGCACCAGGGCGGCAAAGGCAGACCGGGCGTCGGCGTCGAAGGTACAGGCGGGGCCCATGACCCACAGGATATTGCCGTGCTCCCGCTCGTGGCGGAGGAGCTCATACATGGAGTCGTAGTCCATGGAGTAGGCCGTCTCACGGCTGCGGCCCTGGCGGAAGGAAAAGGCCTCGCCCTCTGTCTCCCGCTCCTCCTCAAAGCCGGTGGTGTGGACGTAGATGCCCTGGCTGCCGTCCTCGGTGCGGCCCACCGCCACCGGGTCCCCTGCCTTCACATTGCGGAACTCCACGATGGAGACGTCGCCGTCCCGGCAGACGGCTACACAGTCCATGCGGCTCTCCTGGGCCAGCACCCAGCGGCCGCCCAGGCGGAAATACTCCGGGAACATGGTAGTGGCATGGTACCCTTCGGGCACCACCCCGTCCTTGGGGGCGGGAACCAGAGACACATCGGGGGCCTCGCCGAGGCCCAGGGCAGCAAAGTCGGGGGCATGGTATGCAGGCAATATAAAGCTCATGTTCCAGATCTCTCCTTCTTAAATTCTCTGATCCGCACGCACGGCGGTGTCACTTCAAAAGGTCCGATTCCTCCGGGTGGTCCTGGAACCAGACCACAGCGTAGGAGCATACCGGTACCACCTTCAGCTCCCGCTGCCGGCAGCGTTTGGCCACGGCGGCCATCAGCTTTCCCGCCGTCCCCTGTCCCCGGAGCTCCGGCGAGACATAGGTGTGGTCGATGGATACGGCCCGGTCGGACCGCTGGTGGAAGGTGACCTGGGCCGCCATGCGGCCGGACTCGTCCTTGACGTAGATCCGCTCGGCCTCATAGATGAATTCCATAGGCTTTCCTTTCCGCGCCAAAAGCGCCCGTGTGATATCCATACAGTATACCACACGGGCGCTTTCTTGCCCACCCCCTGTTTTCGTCAGCCGGAGGTGGGGAAGGTCACCTCCACGGTGAAGAGGTCGGCGTCGGTCTCTACCCGCAGGGTACCGCCGCAGGCGGCGGTGAAGCTGCTGGCGATGGCCAGGCCCAGACCGCTGCCGCCATCGGTGCGGCTGACGTCCCCCCGGACGAACCGGGCGGTGAAGTCCACCCCGGAGGGCAGCTCATCCCGGGAGGTGTTCTTCACCATGGCCGTCGCCCGGCCCTCCCGGACCTCCAGGGTGATGTAGACCCGGCTGCCCTCCAGGGAGTAGCGCAGGGCGTTCTGGATCAGGTTCTGGAAGACCCGGTAGAGCCGGTCCCCGTCGGCCGTGATCCATACCGGATTGCTGGGCAGTGTGGTGCGGAACGTGAGGCCGCTGCGGCGGATGGTCTCGTCCATGTCGGCCAGGGTCTGGTCCAGCAGGCGGGTGAGGTCCAGCTGTTCCATATGCAGCGGCAGCTCCCCGGAGGCCGCCTTGCTCACCTCAAAGACGTCCTGCACCATGACCTGGAGCCGTCTGGCCTTCTCATTGAGGATGCGGACATAGTCCTTCACATGGGGGGGCAGGTCCTCCTCCTCCCCCAGCAGGGCGGCGTAGCTCACCACCGAAGTGAGCGGGGTCTTTAAATCGTGAGAGACGTTGGCGATGAGCTCCACCTTCATCCGCTCGCTCTTCATCTGCTCGGCCACGGCGGAGCGCAGGCCCTCCTGGACCCGGTTGAGGTCGCCCGCGGCGGCGGACAGGTCGGAACCCTCGGGAAGGGTCAGGGGCTGGGCCGCCCCGCCAGCACGCAGCGTGGAGAGCTGGTCGGTGAGGGGGACCAGGTCCCGTAGGAGGACCCAGGTCCGGTCCAGCAGCCAGGCCAGGGGGAGGAGCAGGAGCAGCACCACCACCAGCGCCCCCAGAAGGGCGGCCAGCCAGGAAAGACTTGTCCCGTCATAGAACTGACGGAAGAGCGTCCAGAGTGCCAGCAGGGCCAGCACCCCCACACCGGCCGCCGCCCCCGCCATCCGTGCCAGGAACCGCCGCCGGAGGGGCTGGGAGAGCTCGGCGCCCCGGAGAATTCTCCACAGCCGTCCCAGTCCATGGAACAGCGCAGCGACCAGCCCGTGGCGCCAGGGCTTTTCGTTGTGGCGCAGGTCACAGACAACCACATAGAAGGTGGCCAGCCACAGTCCGGCAGTCAGGACAAACAGGGCGAGGAAAAACAGAAAAGACTTCATATAGCCCACAGCCCACCGCAGTTCGGAGAGGGTCCACAGGGCGGGGAAGGGCAAAAAGACGAGCAGCAGCAGCTTCCACTCGAACCAGATGTGAGAGGCCAGCCGGGCCGCCGCGGCCTGCCGGGCGGAGAGGGCCCCCGCCGCCGACTTTCCGCCGGAGAAGAGCTTGGCGCACAGGCTGTTTTTCCAGACCTGTTTGTTGTGCCGCAGGTCACACCCCGTCAGATAGAGGAGCACGGGGTAGCAGATCAGGCCCGTCACGGCGGCATAGGCGCTGAGCCCCCAGAAAAAGCCCCCCATGAGGAGCTGCCAGAACAGGAAAGCCGGGAAGATCGTCCAGAGGGCCTTGACCTCGAACCACACCCTGGCCGTCCGGGCGGCGATGGTGGCTCTCGCCTCCCGCCGGGCCTTCCGCAGCGCCACCGCCAGGGTGAGGCACAGCACCGCACCGGCCCAGACCCCGAAGAGGCCCAGATAGCCGTACCGGACGTAGGTGATCACCTGCTTCATGTCCCAGATGGGCTCCCACCAGCCGTGGTCCACCGGCCGGGAGGCCACTGCCAGGTAAACCGTATAGTTTTCCAGGCCGCTGGAGTCCCGGTTGATATAGCCGGGCACGTCCCACTGGCTGTCGCTGGTATAGTAGCCGTCGCCGTAGACATCCAGCCGCTCCCCGTCCTTGGTGATGATCACCCTCCCATTCCGGAAGGCCAGGAGAAAACCATATCCCTCCGGTAGGCCGCGGCTTAAGTCGTAGTCGGTGTTGGTATAGACGATGTCTTCGTACCCGGACCGGTAGCTGCCGGAGTAGAGGAGATTGGTGCTTACATCGGCATTTTCCCAGAGATGATAGGTCCACCCGCTCTGGAGGCAGTTGAGGACGTCATACAGGTAGCCGGTGATCTCCCGCCGGAAGTAGGCCGTATCCCGGTAGTCGCTCTGAAAAACCACCTCCGGCCCCAGCCCCCGGGGGGCCAATCCCCAGGCGGCGTACCACGTCCCTACACATCCCGTCAGGGTGAGATAAAACCCCAGAAAGAGGGTAATTAAACTAGCCCATTTTTTCCATCTTGTAACCAATGCCCCACACCACCTTCAAGTATTCCGGTTTCTTGGGATTGAGCTCGATCTTCTCCCGGATGCGGCGGATGTGGACCATCACCGTGTTCTCGGGAGCGAAGCACTCCCCCTCCCACACCCGGCGGTAAATCTCCTCCGCCGGGAAGATGCGGCCCAGGTTCCGCATGAGGAGGTCTACGATCCGGGTCTCGGTGGCCGTGAGCTTCACCGGTTCGCCGTCGGCCTTCAGGCTCATGCCCTCCGGGTCGTAGGTGAGGCGGCCGTTGACGATCACGTCCATGCGCCCCTCGGCGTTCACGTCCCCCAGGCTGGTGTACCGCCGCAGCTGGCTGCGGACCCGGGCCACAAGCTCCGGTGGGCTGAAGGGCTTGGTCACGTAGTCGTCCGCCCCCACCGAGAGGCCCAGGATCTTGTCGGTATCCTCACTGCGGGCGGAGAGGACTATGATGGGTAGGTTCCGCTTCTCCCTAATGCGCAGCACCGCCGAGAGTCCGTCCAGCCGGGGCATCATCACATCCATGATGATGAGCCGGATGGCCGGGTCCAGAGCCAGATCCAGGGCCTCCATGCCGTTGTAGGCCCGGAGGACCTGATAGCCCTCCCGCTCCAGCAAAATGGCAATGGCCCCCACGATCTCCCGGTCGTCGTCCACCACTAAAATCCGCTCGTCCATAGATCGAAACTCCTTCCTGATGCCTCCAGCATAGCAGGCAACTCTTACAGCCCCACCGGGCATTTCTTACAAATCTCTAACGACTGTCCCAGGCTGCCTTCAGCCGCCGGAAGGCCTGCCGGATGTCCTCGGCCTCCAGCCGGGCATAACCCATGATGAGGGTGGGGGGCAGCTCCTCTGGGGGCGGGGTCAGCCAGTAGGCCGACAGTGGGTAGACCGCCACCCCCTCCGCCGCCGCCCGTTCCACCAGCTCCGCCTCCCCCATGCCGTTTTCCAGGGTGAAGAGCATGTGGAGGCCGGCATCCGCCCCCGAGAGCCGGGCGGGTAAGCCCAACTCCTTCACGCAGGCGGTGAGGGCGGCCTTCCGGTCCCGGTACTCCACCCGCATCCGGGCGATGTGCCGTTCGAAGTGGCCGCCCTCCAGGAACCGGGCCAGGGTGTACTGCTCAAAGGAGGGGACGGTGGAGGAGTAGAGCAGGAATTCCCGCCGGTACCGCTCCGCCAGGTGGGGGGGCAGCACCATGTAGCCGATGCGCAGGGAGGGTGCCAGGCTCTTGGCGAAGGTGTTGAGGTAGACCACCCGCTCCCCAGCGTCCAGGCTCTGGAGGGCGGGGATGGGCCGGCCGGAGAAGCGGAACTCGCTGTCGTAGTCGTCCTCGATGATGTACCTTCCCTCCCCCGCCGCCGCCCAAGAGAGCAGCTCCCGCCGCCGGGTCACCGGCATGACGGTGCCCAGGGGGAAGTGGTGGGAGGGGGTCACGTGGACCACCCGGGCACCCGACCAGGTGAGGGCGTCCACCCGGAGTCCCTGCTCGTCCAGAGGGATGGGACAGATGAGGGCCCCCTGCCGGGAGAGGATGCGTCCGAATTTCCGGTAGCCCGGGTTCTCCACAGCATAGCCCCCCTCCCGGCCCAGGAGCTGGAAGAGGATGCCGGTAAGGTACTCCGACCCGGCCCCCACCACCACCTGGTCGGGCTGGGCGTCGATGCCCCGGAACTCCCGGAGGTAGTCTACGATGGCGGCGCGGAGGGCGGGCACCCCCTGGGGATGGATGGCCGACAGCAGGCCACTGTCCTCCTTGGTGAGGACCTGCCGCATGAGCTTAGCCCAGGTGGCGAAGGGGAAGTGGGCGGCATCCACGGCGTTGGTGGCGAAGTCGTACCGGGGGGCATGGGCAGGGGGCGGCGCCGCCTTTTCCCGAAGGGGTGTCGCCGTCCGGATCGGTGCCAGCGCCGGCTCCAGGGCGGCCACAAAAAATCCCCGCTTGGGCTCAGAGCGCAGATAGCCCTCGGCCAGGAGCTGGCCATAGGCCCCCTCCACCGTCACCACGCTTACCTTTAAATGGGCGGAGAGGGCCCGCTTGGAGGGCAGCTTTTCCCCGGCGGAGAGAACCCCCGACTCGATGTCCCGCCGGATCTGGCGGTAGAGCTGCTCATAGAGGGGGGTGCTCATGCCCGGGTCCAGCACCGGTGTGATCATATCGTCCCCTCCCCATTCTTTTTCTGCCCCGACAGGACCACCGGTCCCGTCCGCCACTCCACACCCCCGGGCCAAGGCCGGGCGAAGCACAGGCCGTAGAGGTCGGTGCATCGGGCCTCCAGCTCGGCCAGCTTCCCTCCCGCACTAGGCAGGGCCTTGGCGTGGGCCGGCTTGGTGATGACGGGGACACTGGCCCGCTTCCCCATCTCCCGCAGCACCTCCCGGCCCCGGTCGGTGAAGCCCAGGACCTTGAGGTAGGGTACCTCCGGCGATCGGTCGGCGGCGGTGAGTCCCAGCATGGCCCAGGTGGTCAGCCGCCGCACCCGGGCGTGGGCGTACCGCTTGGTCTTAGCAAGGTCATAGACCTCCTCCAGGCTCCCCGCCTGCCGTCCCGCCTCCAGAAGCCGGGCAGCCAGCCCCTCCCCGCTGTCGGGGAGGGCTTCCGCCTCCGCCAGCGTCATAGTACGTATCCGTGCCAGGGCCCACCGCTCGCACCACTCCATGGAGGCGATATCCCCCTGCCAACATTCCGTGAGGTAGCCCTCCGCCCGGGCGATCTTGCCCTGCCGAAGCCAGGCCCGGAGCGTGGAGGCCGAGGCGAAGCCTTCCGCCGGCGCTCCGTCATGGCGGGCGCCCACCCGTCTCACCGTCAGGGCCTCCATCTCCGGCGGCAGGGCCCGGAGGTACTCCACCCCCAGGTTGTCGTTGGGGTTTTCCAGACAGGCGGCTCCCTCCGCCCCCAGCAGCGTCTCCGCCGCCCGGTGGCGGCAGACGGCAAAGGGCAGCCCCTGGTCCAGGAAGCTCCGGAGGGCGGTCCGATAGTCCTCCGAGTCCAGACAGTCCGCCGCCCTTCTGAGCCGGTCCAGATCCCCCGACTCGCTGCCGAAGGACAGGGTGTCCACCACTCCCGTGGCCGTCAGCACCCCCACACCTCCCCGGGCAAAGGTCTCCGCCGAGGCGCAGGCCCAGGGGGTGGGCAGCTCCAGGATGAGGTCGGCACCCCCCCCCAGGGCCATGGCCGCCCGGGTCCACTTGTCGGTGACGGCGCACTCCCCCCGCTGGACCCAGTGCCCGCTCATGGCACACACCACCGCCGTGTCCGCCCCCAGGGCCCGTCTGGTTTCGTCAATTTGCCAGGCGTGTCCCCGGTGAAAGGGGTTATATTCAGCAATGATGCCCGCAACGTTCATTGGTGCTACCTCCAGAAGGAAATTTTTTGACTTTTTCTGAAAGAATGGGTTGTTCTTTTCTGCGGAATGGGCTACAATTATACTGTCATTTTAGCGGAACGAGCGCAGATACGCAAGGACCGCCAATTATATTTCATCTCAAAGGAGCGGGATCACACAATGAAAGTTCTCGTCATCAACGCCGGCAGTTCTTCTCTGAAATACCAGCTCATGGACCCCCAGACCCAGGAGGTCCTGGCCAAGGGCCTGTGCGAGCGCATCGGCATCGACGGCCGTCTGACCCACAAAGTCCCCGCCACCAACGGCAAGTATGAGTTCGAGATCCCCATGCCCACCCACGCCGAGGCCATCCAGGCTGTGCTGGACGCCCTGACCAACGCTGAGCATGGCGTCATCAAGAGCATGTCCGAGATCGACGCCGTGGGCCACCGCGTGGTGCACGGCGGTGAGAAGTTCGCCTCCTCCGTCCTCATCGACGACGACGTCATGGCCGCCATTGAGGAGTGCATCCCCCTGGCCCCCCTGCACAACCCCGCCAACATCACCGGCATCAAGGCCTGCCAGAAGGTCATGCCCGGCGTGCCCATGGTGGCCGTGTTCGACACCGCCTTCCACCAGACCATGCCCGCCCGTGCCTTTATCTACGCCATCCCCTACGAGTACTATGAGGAGAACCATGTCCGCCGCTACGGCTTCCACGGCACCTCTCACCTGTATGTCTCCCGCCGGGCTGCCGCCATGCTGGGCCGCCCCATCGAGGAGCTGAAGATCGTCACCTGCCATCTGGGCAACGGCGCCTCTGTCTGCGCCATCGACGGCGGTAAGTCCATCGAGACCTCCATGGGCTTTACTCCCCTGGACGGCCTGCCCATGGGCACCCGTTGCGGCTCCATCGATGTGTCCATCATCGAGTACCTCATGGAGACCCACCACCTGACCATCGAGGAGGTCATGAACATCCTCAACAAGAAGTCCGGCGTGCTGGGCGTCTCCGGCGTGTCCTCCGACTTCCGCGACATCGAGTCCGCTGCCGCAGAGGGCAACAAGCGCGCTCAGCTGGCTCTGGATATGTTCTGCTATAAGACCACCAAACGCATCGCCTCCGCTTCCGCCGCCATGGGCGGCGTGGACGCCGTGGTCTTCACCGCCGGCGTGGGCGAGAACTCTCCCGAGCTGCGTGAGCAGATCGTGGCCAACCTGGGCTTCATGGGCATCAAGATCGACCCCGAGAAGAATAAGACCCGCAGCGAGGAGAAGGACATCTCCGCCGCTGACGCCCGCGTCCACACCCTCCTCATCCCCACCAACGAGGAGCTGGTCATCGCTCAGGATACTGCCGCTATTGTCGGCAAGTAAGCCTCCCCGTTTTAGGCACTCAAAGATGGACCTCCGTTTGATCGGAGGTCCATCTTTTTTTATTTTGCATTATTGCCCCGCCCATCAGAGCGTCATTTTTGGTATCCTGCCAAAATTGCAGCGTCTCGAATGCAACTTTTCATTTTTTTCTTGCAATCTTTATCTAGGTGAAGTATAATACATTCCAAATTCCGGCGTTCCCCCCGGACGGGCAGGTGTTCTCCGGATGCGCTACAAAATCAGGCGGGGCCACCCGTCAAAACAAAGGGGTTTTGGAAAATGGAATTCAAGAACGATTACTTGCAGAGCGTATATGACGCGGCAGTGAAGAAGGACCCCAACCAGCCGGAGTTCCTCCAGGCGGTGGGTGAGGTGCTGGAGTCCCTCCAGCCCGTGGTGGAGAAGCGTCCCGACCTCCAGAAGGCGGGCATCCTCCAGCGCATCGTGGAGCCCGAGCGGGTCATCCAGTTCCGGGTGCCCTGGGTGGACGACGCCGGCAATGTGCAGGTCAACCGCGGCTTCCGGGTGCAGTTCAACTCCGCCATCGGCCCCTACAAGGGCGGCCTGCGCTTCCACCCCAGCGTAAACCTCTCCATCATCAAGTTCCTGGGCTTTGAGCAGATTTTTAAGAACTCCCTCACCGGCCTGCCCATGGGTGGCGGCAAGGGCGGCTCCGACTTCGACCCCAAGGGTAAGTCCGACGCCGAGGTCATGCGCTTCTGCCAGTCCTTCATGACCGAGCTGCAGCGCCACATCGGCCAGTTCACCGACGTGCCCGCCGGCGACATCGGCGTGGGCGCCCGTGAGATTGGCTTCATGTACGGCCAGTACAAGCGCCTGCGCAACGAGTTCACCGGCGTGCTCACCGGTAAGGGCCTGACCTACGGCGGCTCCCTGGCCCGCACCGAGGCCACCGGCTACGGCCTGTGCTACTTCACCAACGAGATGCTCAAGGCCAACGGCAAGAGCTTTGAGGGCCAGCGGGTGGTCATCTCCGGCTCCGGCAACGTGGCCATCTACGCCAACCAGAAGGCCACCCAGCTGGGCGCCAAGGTCATCGCTATGAGCGACTCCAATGGCTACATCGTGGACGAGAACGGCATCGACTACAAGGTCATGCAGGAGATCAAGGAGGTCAAGCGGGCCCGGATCAAGACCTACCTGGACTATGTCCCCTCCGCCAAGTATGTGGAGGGCTGCGCCGGCATCTGGACCGTCCCCTGTGACATCGCCCTCCCCTGCGCCACCCAGAACGAGCTGGACGGCGCTTCCGCCCAAGTTCTGGTAAAGAACGGCTGCTTTGCCGTGGCCGAGGGCGCCAACATGCCCTCCACCCCTGAGGCCGTCACCATCTTCCAGGCCAATGGCGTCCTCTTTGGGCCCGCCAAGGCCGCCAACGCCGGCGGCGTGGCCACCTCCGGTCTGGAGATGAGCCAGAACTCCCTGCGCCTGAGCTGGACCTTCGAAGAGGTCGACGAGAAGCTCCACGGTATCATGACCAACATCTACCACAATGCCGCCAAGGCCGCAGAAGAGTACGGCATGCCCGGTAACCTGGTAGCCGGCGCCAACATTGCCGGCTTCCTCAAAGTGGCGGATGCTATGCTCTGGCAGGGCATTTCCTACTAAGAGTATTTATTAAACGCAACGTCTATTTCCACTTACCGTCCGCCACTTGGGGCCCCGGCAGAGCCGGGGCGGCGCGGTAAGCGCCGTACAGGGGGGCTGGCCCACATGGACCCCCCCCCCTTGCCGCAGGGCTAATTCACTTCGCCCGAGGATGTGAAATCAAATGGGGTCCCCAAAACGCCCCGTGTTTTGGGGCGGCGGATGCCATGCTGTGGCAGGGCGTGAGCCACTAAGAGGCGCTGGGACACCAAAAATCATATGGCTTACCGGCCGCCACCCGAGGCGGCACGGTAGTAGCCGTGCAAGAGGCCGCCACGCCAAACAGAGTGGCGGCCTCTTTTGTTGTCTTTCCTCTGAAATATCGTAGAAATCTTCCCTGTTTTATGGTAGACTCTATCCCAGGTGATACGAACATGATACGAATTTCCAACCTATCCCTGCCCATTGGCAAGGATCTTTCCGACCTGAGGAACAAGGCCGCTAAGCGCCTGGGCATCCGTTCCGACGACATCCGGACCTTTACGCCGGTACGTCAGTCCATCGACGCCCGAAAAAAACAGGACGTCCACTACGTCTATACCGTAGATGTAGGCGCTGCCGACGAGGCCGCCCTGGTCCGGCGGGCCAACGACCGGAATGTGACTCTTCACGTCTCTCAGCCCTACCATTTCCCAGCCCCCGTCCGCAAACCCGATCTCATGCCGGTGGTGGTGGGCATGGGTCCCGCCGGACTCTTTGCCGCCCTCTTTCTGGCCCGGGCCGGGATTCCCTCCATTGTACTGGAGCGCGGTCGTGACGTAGATACCCGCACCGCCAACGTGGAAACCTTCTGGTCCACCGGCAGTCTGGACCCCCGCTCCAACGTCCAGTTCGGCGAGGGCGGCGCAGGCACCTTCTCCGACGGAAAGCTGACCACCGGCACCCACGACCCCCGCCTGTCCGCCGTCCTGGACGTTCTGATCGAGCACGGCGCACCAGAGGATGTGCGATATTCCCACAAGCCCCATGTGGGCACTGACGTGCTCCGACGGGTGGTAAAATCCATTCGCCTGGAGCTCCAGGCACTGGGCTGTGACGTCCGTTTTGAAAATCGACTGGACGCCATCCAAACCCAGGATGGACAGGTCTGCGGTCTCGTGGTGGAGGGGCCGGAGGGACCCTATGCCCTTTCCTGCCATACCCTTATTCTGGCCCCCGGCCACTCCGCCCGGGACACCTTTGCCATGCTCCATGACCTGGGCATACCCATGGAGCAGAAGGCCTTCGCCATCGGCGTCCGTATTGAGCATGCTCAAGCCGCTCTTTCCGAGGCACAGTACGGCCCTGCCTGGCGGCGGCTCCCCCCCTCGGACTATAAGCTGGCCTGCCATCTGCCCGGCGGCCGCTCCGTCTTCTCCTTCTGTGTCTGCCCCGGCGGCCAGGTGGTGGCCGCCGCCTCCGCCCCCGGTCAGGTGGTTACCAACGGTATGAGCTACCGGGACCGGGCAGGCATCAACATCAACGGCGGCCTGCTGGTAGGGGTGGGGCCCGAGGACTTCCCCGGCACCGACCCCCTGGCCGGCGTCCGCTTTCAGGAGACCTGGGAGCACGCCGCCTGGACACTGGGTACGTCAGGTGGCTCCACCCCCTTCTCTGCCCCTGCTCAGCTGGTGGGTGATTTGTTGGCGGGCCGTTCCTCCACTGGCGCCGGCGCCATCTCTCCCACCTACCGGCCCGGCGTCACCTGGACCACTTTGGACCCCTGTCTGCCCCCTTATGTCATCGACAGCCTTCGGGCCGCCATCCCCCTTCTGGACCGGAAGGTACACGGCTTTGCCTGTCCCGATGCCGTGCTTACCGGTGTGGAGACGCGCTCCTCCTCCCCAGTCCGTATCCTGCGCGACAGCAGCGGCATGTCTTCTCTGGCCGGTCTCTACCCCTGCGGGGAGGGTGCCGGCTATGCAGGCGGCATCATGTCCGCAGCCGCGGATGGGATCAGGATCGCTGAGCACGTGGCCTGCACTTAGAACCCCTCGTTTTTACCAGATATTGTAAAAATGCCCTGATTTAGCATGCTCAGTGCTATATCAGGGCATTTTTATACATTTTTAAGGCATATGCTACTTTTTTGTTCCTCAGTATGCTAGACTGGATTCCTTAAATTTTTGGAAAAGAGGGGTCATTATGTCAAGGAAGAGCATTGAACGCAACATCTCCTATGACAGCGTCCGTCAGCTCTATTATGTCAACATGGACTACGGCCTGGATGAGGAAGGACGGCGTGTCCGTACTTATCACACCTTTGTCAGTCTGGCCCAAGCCAGAAAAGCACTCCGTCAATTTGAGACAGAGCGGGACCTCTCCCGTCAGGTCCTGCCTCGGCCGATGACTCTGGACCAATGGCTGGAATACTGGATGGAAGAGGTCATCCGTCCCAACCGTGCCGAGACCACTCTGTACGGCTACCGCAAAATCATTGATAACCACCTTTCACCGGCCCTAGGTGATATTCCTCTCCAAAAGCTTACGCCGCAGGATATTCAAAAATATTACACCATGCTCATGAAGCAAAAAGGGCTTTCCCCAAATACCGTACGGCGGCATCACGACCTGCTCTCCGCCTCTCTGCGCATGGCAGTCAAACAGGATATCCTGGCCCGCTGTCCGACGGAACGGGTGGAGCCACCCCGCCTGATCCCCTTTGAGGCCAAATTCTACGGCCCGGATGACTTGCGGAGGCTTTGCCTGCTCACAGAGGGGACCTGGCTGGAACTGGTGGTCAAGCTGTCCGCCGGTTTGGGGCTGCGCCGGGAGGAGATCTGCGGCCTGCGATGGCTCAATGTGGACTTTGCCAATCGGGTGGTGCGCATCAAGGAGGCGCGGACCTCTGCCGGAGCTTCCATCATACAGAAAACAACCAAGACCCGCTCCTCCACCCGGACCCTCTATTTGTCCGATGACCTGTATGCTCTGCTTTTACGGGAGCAGCAGCGGCAGCAGCAGGCCTGTATCCGGGCCGACCGCGATTGGGACGACACCGGCATGGTGCTGCTGGACCGGCATGGGGAGCCCTATGCCCCCAACGCGGTGAGCCTGGCCTTCACGCGGTTCATCCGCCGCAACAACATGCCAAAAATCACCCTCCACGGTCTGCGTCACACCTTCGCCACCGTGGCCTCCGCCCAGGGTGCCCCCCTCTTCGACATCGGTAAGGCCCTTGGCCACTCCACCCCATCCACCACCGGGCGAATCTACACCCATCTGCTAGACCAGACCCACGCCCGCATCCTGGACCGGGTAGCGTCGGTGATGAAGTGACTTCACAGGACATGCGGAATCGTATATAATAGTGCCAACGGAGCAAAGGAGGACGCCGCCATGCTGGATCTCAACCATATGGAGCAGTACCGGGAGGGCAACCGCCTGGAGGCCAAGCTGGCCACCGGAGGCCTGCCCCACAGCATCTGGGAGACTTACTCTGCCTTTGCCAACAGCTCCGGCGGCATTATCCTGCTGGGGGTGGAGGAGCTGCCCGACCACAGTCTCCGGGTCCAGGGGCTGCTGGAGCCCCACGAGATGGTCCAGGAGTTCTGGGAGAAGGTCAACGACCCCACCGTGGTCAGTGCCAACATCCTGCGGCCGGAGGACATCTGGGTGGCGGGCACCGACGACGGCAGCGTGGTGGTTATCCAGGTCCCCCAGGGAGAGCGTGACCAGCTCCCCATCTATTTGGGCGGCGATCCCTTCCGGGGCTCCTACCGCCGCAGCGGCGACGGTGACTACCGCTGCAACCGGGTCGAGGTGTGGTCCATGCTGGAGGCCAAGCAGCACTGAGGAGAGATCGTCATGTTCTTGCGAGACTATGAGAGTCAGGACTGTCCCGCCCTGGCCCGGCTTTTCTACGACACAGTACATACAGTGAATCTCCGGGACTACACCCAGGCCCAGGTGGAGGCCTGGGCGCCAAGGCCGGTGGACCTGGCCGCCTGGGATGCCTCTCTTACTGCCCACCATGCCCTGGTGGCGGAGGAGAATGGCGCCATTCTGGGCTTTGCAGATTTGGCACCTGACGGCTACCTGGACCGGCTCTATGTCCACAGAGACCATCAGGGCTGCGGAATCGCCACCGCCCTGTGCGATGCCCTGGAGGCCACATCTGCCGCCGCCCGCTTCACCACTCACGCCTCCCTCACCGCCCGTCCCTTTTTTGAAAAACGGGGTTATCGGGTTGTAAAGGCACAGCAGGTGGAGCGCCGTGGGGTGTTTCTGACTAATTTTGTCATGGAGAAATTGAGATAAAAAATGGAGGTCCCACCGGGGTGGGACCTCCATTTTTTCTACTTACAGGTTGGCGTCCAGTGTCTTGGTGTAGACGTCGGCGGGCTGGACCCCCACCTTCCGGTCGATCTCCTTGCCATCCTTGAAGAAGATGACGGTGGGGATGCTCATAACACCGTACTTGGCGGCCAGGCCGGGGTTGGCATCCACGTCCACCTTGGCGATGACAGCCTTGTCACCGTACTTGCCGCCAATGCTCTCGATGGCGGGGGCCAGCATCTTGCAGGGGCCGCACCAGGTGGCCCAGAAGTCCACCATGGCCAGGGAGGAAGCGGGGATCTTGGCATTGAACTCGGACTCGTTGAGATGCAGAACAGACATAATTCATTCTCCTTTTATCAATAAAATAATATGTTAGCTGTTGGACAGTTGATCCACATATTCGGCGGCGGCCTGACCGGCCACCAGCCCCTCGCCCACCGCTTTGGAGAGCTGTAGGGGAAGCCCGGTGCAGTCACCGGCGGCGTAGATGCCGGGCAGATTGGTTCTCATCTGCCGGTCCACTGTGATGTACCCGTCCTCCAACGCCAGGTCGGGGAGCAGGTCCGTGGGAGGCATGGCGCTGCGGAGGAGGAAGATGCACTGGGCGGGGAGCTCGGTATCATTCACCCGCAGGGCGATCACCGTCTCCTCCCCCACAATCTCCAGCTTTCCGCTCTTCACATAGGGGATGGCAGGGACCAGATTTTTTGGTGCGTGGGCTGAGACATAGGTCACCTGACAGCCGATGCCCTGGAGAAAGTTGGCCTCCTCCGGTGCGTCGGGGGCCATGCCCACCACTACCACCGGTTTGCCCCGGTAGAGCATGCCGTCACAGGTGGCGCAGTAGCTCACCCCCCGGCCCAGGTATCTGGTTTCACCGGGCAGCTTTTTCCCCCGAACCACTCCGGTGGCCAGGACCACGGCCTTGGCCGTCTCCATATCGCTGCCGATGCTCAAGTAGCATGTGCCTTCCATCTGCATGATATTCAGCACCCGACCGGCACAGAAATTCACTTCCATGGCCTCGGCGTGGTGCCGGTAAGCCTCCATCAGCTCCGCGCCGGTCTGACCCGGCATGCCCAGATAGTTGTCCACACGCTCGGCCCGGTAGAGGGGGCTCTCCCGATAGTCGTTTCCCACCAGCACCACCGACTTGCCGCGGGCACGGGCATTGATGGCGGCGCTGAGTCCCGCGGGACCTCCGCCCACCACGGCAATATCATAAGGCAACAGTCATCCCTCCTCACTCTGAAGTCCGGCGCAGGGACAGCTGTAATCCCCCGCCTCGTCTCCGAACAGGGCCGCCACTACGGCGGCGGCGCCCGGGTCGGCCACCTCGTAGTACATTTCATTTCCGGAGCGCTGACATTTCACCACTCCGGCCGCCTTCAGGCGCATCAGATGCTGGGAGATGGTAGACTGGCTCTGGCCCGTCCCCTCCTCCATACACCGCACATTCCGGCAGCCGCCCACCAGCAGCCCCCGAACGATCTGGAGCCGCAGCGGGTGGGAGAGGGCCTTGAGCAGCTCCGTCTTCTCCTGGTACAGCGCTTTGCTGTCCTCCACGGTCCTCACCTCATTCGCTTGTTATGATATTATTATATTCGAATATTCTAATTTGTCAACTACTTTTGAGAAAATTTTTTTGCCCCTTCGCCCCTTCCCTCCTTTCCTGGTTTTTTACGTGTTTATCGGTAACTTTACTGCGTCTCCTTCCGGGGCGACAAGACCATGACCCGCAGTAAGTTTGCTCTGGCCGTGATGAAGGCGGTCTACGGTGCGGACAAGGATATAGGGAACCTCTGAATAAAAGCCTTTATCCTGTTTCTACTCAATGTATTAGCCGCCATTTGCGCTTGGTTAAGGTGATTTCAGTGCAAAATAGCCATTATTTATCTGCTTT